>NZ_AQOK01000238.1:0-21646 GCF_000364645.1 Xanthomonas sp. SHU 308
CGAGCGCTGGTTCGGTGGTGGCGCTGCGGCTGCGGAGCCGACGCCGGCACCGGCCGTCGCGCGTGGCCCCAGCTTCCTCAGCACCGCGGCCACCACGGCGGCCGGCGTGGCCGGCGGCATGTTCCTGTTCGAGGGCGTGGAAAGCCTGCTGGGCAGCCACCACGGCGGCGGCCTGTTCGGCGGCGGCGCGCCGCAGGAGACGGTGGTCGAGAACATCACCAACAACTACTACGACGACACGCCGCAGCAGGACATGGGCCAGGACTTCCAGGACGACGGCGACTTCGGCAACGACAACTGGACGTAGCCTCGTCGCTTGCATTGCTGCCGGATCGGGCAGTCAGGCGAGCGCCTGCAGGGCGCTCGCCTTAGGTTCGGCAGGCTGGCCATCCGTCGCTTCAAGTATCTATTCAAAAAAGCAGTCACCAGTAGACCGATTTCGAGGTAATAGCCAAAGAATCCAGCTGCTTACAAGTCTAGTTCTCTTGACTATCTATTCATAAATCTATTCAATCCGGGAATGAGCGAGGCCCGGCTACGCGATCTGATTGCTTTTCTGCGCCATGAGGGGGCAGCGACGGCGCCTGGTATCGCAGCGGCGTTCGGCATCAGCCAGCCGACGGTCTCGCGTCTGCTCAGCGCTGCCGGCGATCAGGTGCTGCGGATCGGCAAGGCGCGCGCCACGCGCTACGCGCTCAGCCGCACATTGGACCGGGCAGGCCGACGCTGGCCCCTGTTCCGTCTGCGTCCTGACGGGCGCGCCGAGACGCTTGGCGATCTCCATGCCATGCATGGCGATGGATTTCTGTTCGTTCCGCAGAACGCGCGACCGGTTCTGGTGCATGGTGAATTCGCCGATGGCGTGTTCCCAGGGCTGCCGTGGTTCCTGGACGATCAGCGCCCGCAAGGCTTCCTCGGCCGTGCCTTCGCACGGCGCGTCGCCGAAGACATCTGCGCGCCGCAGGATCTGCAGCGCTGGCAGCCTGACGATGTCGTCCTGTCGTTGCTGCGGCATGGCGACGATCAGCCCGGCGACCTGGTCCTGGGCGAGTTCGCTTTGCAGCGTGCGCAACAGGCCGCCCTGCAGCCGGCTGATGCGCTGAAGAAGGCGCAGCGATCCCGGCATTATCCGCAGCGCGCCGATGCCGTCTTACGTGGCGAGGCGGTGGGCTCGTCGGCAGGAGGCGAACAACCGAAGTTCACCGCAATCCTGCACACGGAAGGCGGCTACACGGCGGTCATCGTCAAGTTCAGCGAGCGTGCCGGCACGCCGGCCGCGCAGCGTTGGAGCGACCTGCTGCGGTGTGAACACCTGGCCAGCGACATCCTGCGTGCGCACGGCATCGCTGCTGTCGAGAGCGAACTGCTCGAGAGCGACGGTCGCGTGTTCCTGCAGTCCACGCGGTTCGACCGCACCCCTGTGCTGGGACGGCGCGGCTTCGTCTCGTTGGCTGCGGTGGATGCGGCCTACTTCGGCCATGGGCGCATCGACTGGTGGTCGTTCGCACCGCAACTGCAGCGCGAAGGCTGGCTGAGCGACGCAGATGCGCAGCGCCTGCGCGTGTGCGGTTGGTTCGGCGCCTTGATCGGCAACAACGACATGCATCTGGGCAACGCGGGCCTGATGCTGGGCGATGTCTTGCCGCTTGCCTTGGCACCGGTCTACGACATGTTGCCGATGGCGTTCCGTCCTGCGGCCAGCGGCGAGGTGGTAGAACGCGCCTATGTGTTGCCGTTGCCGACACCGGACCAGCGCGACGACTGGCGTGCGGCGGCCGGCATGGCGGTGCCGTTCTGGGAGCGTGTCATCGAGGACGTGCATGTGTCCGCGGCATTTCACAGCATCGCGCGGGATGGGCTGGCGCAGTTGACCCGCGCCCTGCCGCGGATCGGTTGAGCGCCCTCGCGCCGCGTTAAACGCTCGGACACACGGCACTCACGCGGGCCGGACATGCGACCGTGGAAGCTGCGGCGACTCCCCACCACGAGGCCTTGCCCATGACTGCTACCAACGCGCGCGTCCGTCTGCATGTCGAAGATACCGGCGGTGCCGGTCGTCCGGTGATCCTGATCCACGGTTGGCCGCTGTCGGCCGAGGCGTGGAAGGACCAGGTCGGGCCGCTGCAGCAGGCCGGCTACCGGGTCATCGCCTACGATCGCCGCGGCTTCGGGCGTTCCGAGAAGCCGGCCGACGGCTACGAGTACGACACCCTGGCCGACGACCTGGCCGGCATCATCGAAGACAAGCAACTGCGCGAGGCGGTGCTGGTCGGCTTCTCGATGGGCGGTGGTGAGGTGGCGCGCTACGTGGCGCGGCACGGCACCGACAAGCTTGCCGGCGTGGTGTTCGCTTCCGCGGTGCCGCCGTACATGCTCAAGACCGAGGACAACCCGGAAGGACCGCTGAGCAAGGAGCAGGCGCAGGAGATGGAGCAGGGGCTGAAGGCCTCGCGCGAGACCTTCTTCGATGACTTCACCCGCGGCTTCTTCAGCGCCCACGGCACGCTGAAGGTCAGCGAGGCGCAGCGCCAGGAGGCGATCGCGCTATGCCTGCAGAGCGACCAGACCGCGGCGCTGGGCTGCATGCAGGCGTTCGGCACCACCGATTTCCGCGAGGACCTCAAGAAGGTCGACGTGCCGACCCTGGTGCTGCACGGCGATGCCGACGCCACGGTGCCGTACGAAGGCTCGGGCCAGCGCACCCATCGCGCCATCGCCGGCAGCGACGTGGTGTTGCTGAGGGATGCGCCGCATGGCTGCAACACCAGTCATGCCGAGGAGTTCAATCAGGCCTTGCTGGCGTTCCTGGCCAAGCTGGGCTGATCGCTGGCGCGTGTCTCGGTGCCGACGCTCAAGGCGTGGCGCCGCGACGACGCAACTAGGCAGCAGGTAGAACCAACCCGCGGCAGCGCTAAACTGCAGCGGGTCGATCCGACCTACTCAGTCCGTCCTGCGGATCACTCGCCGACCAGCGTCGCCACGCTCTGCGGGTCGATATAGACCACGGTCTGGCCCGAGGCGACGCTGTACTTGCCGCCGTAGCCGACGTTGAGGGTGGACGAGGTGCTGTACTTGGTGAATGCGGTGGCGCTGCCGGTGGGCACGCGCACGGTGAGTTGCCGATGCTGTGTGCCGGTGTTGACCGCCACCAGGACCAGCTTGCCGCTCGGGGTCTTGTAGGCGCTGACGGCGACGTCGTTATACGGCGCGGCGGTGGCGCCGATGCGCACCGAACCCGGACGTACGAAGCGCGCGAACTGCGACATCACGTAGCCGCGCTTGCTCACCGTGCCGTTCTCGGCGATCAGCCCGTAGCTGCGGCGGATGTACCACCAGATGTAGCCGCTGTAGTTGGCCAGCATGCTGTTGTGCAGTTCGCTGCCCACGCCGAGCGCGGACGGCCAGGCGTTGCCGTCGGTGTTGTCGGTGTAGTGCTCGGTCATCCACAGCTGCTTGCCCTTGCTGCGCGCCAGCGGATAGTCCTTGGGCTGCACGCCATACAGGTGCCCGCCGACGATGGACAGGTACTGGGCGGCGCTGCTGTTGAGCACCGGGTCGGTCAGCGCGGTGTTGAAGCCCAGCGACTCGGCGGCGAGCAGCTTGAACTTGCCGAACTTCGCGCCCTGCGAACTGATGAAGTTGAGGAAGTCGGTGCCGTTCCAGTCGCCCGACTCGTAGTCCGGATGCCAGTCCGGCTCGTTCTGCAGCGACAGGGCGTAGATCGGCGCGCCCTTGCTGTCCATGTAGGTGGTGAAGTCCAGCAAGTGCTTGGCGTAGGCGTCGTAGTACTGCGGTAGCAACTTGCCGCCGTTGTTGAGGCTGTTGTTGGACTTCATGTAGGCCGGCGCCGACCACGGCGTGGCCAGCAGCACCGCGCCGTGCGCGCGGGCCCGCACCGCGGACGGCACCTGTTGGCTCCAGCCGGAACTGGACGGATCGATGCGCATGCGCATGATCGACAGGCCGATCTGCCCGGTGTCGCTGCCGAACGCCAGGTCGACCTGGGCGGGGGTGAGGTCGGCGATCCAGCCGGCGCCGTTCATGCCGCCGAAGCCCTGGATGGTCTGGTGGACCTCGCTCGGGGTCACGGTGACGGTCTGCGCCAGGGCGGTGCCGTCCGAGAACAGCGTGGCGGCTGCGGCGAGCAAGGTGCCGAGCAAACGAGGGGTCTTCATGATGTGTCCAACGGTGGGGGAGGCGTGACGCTAGCCAGCGCAGATGACCATTTCAATGTCGCGGTCGTCCAAAGCGTTCAAGTGAGATCGGTGGCGCAACGCGAGCACAACGGTGTCCTCAGTCCACATCGGTGCACGGGTCGCGCTGGATGGCGCGATGCAGCGTTGGCGCATCATGCGTTACGCGGTGAGGTGCGGCGTGCGGATTGTGCGCAGTTGCGCGCGCAAACGCCGCAAGATGCACAAGTGCGCGCATGGCAAAACTGCGCACAATGCAGGCGCTGGCACAGCGCAGGGGGCGTGCCGGCGTCTCCTCTTGCGAAGGTGTTGCGCATGCCACTGTTCCGTGTTCCGCAACGCTGCGGCGTTGCCCTGTTCGCTGCGATGCTGTCGATTCTGCTCTGCCTGCCGATGCTGGCGCAGGCGCAGGCCACCCGTTATCGCGACGTCGCGCCGCTGTTGCTGGGCGTGGCCTGGTATCCGGAGCAGTGGCCGGAGGCCCAGTGGGAGCACGATCTGGCGCTGATGCAGGCGGCGCACGTGCGCGTGGTGCGGATCGGCGAGTTCGCCTGGAGCCGGATGGAGCCGCGCGAGGGACAGTACGACTTCGACTGGATGGACCGCGCCATCGCCGCTGCCGCGCGCCATGGCATGGTGGTGGTGCTGGGCACGCCGACCGCGGCGCCGCCAGCGTGGTTGACTCAAGCCTATCCGGACACCTTGCGGGTCAGCCAGGACGGCGTGCGCGACGAGCACGGCAACCGCCAGCAGTTCTCCTTTGCCAGCGCACGCTACCGGCGCTTCGCGCATGCCATCGCCGAGCAGATGGCGCAGCGCTACGGGCACAACCCGCACGTTGTCGGCTGGCAACTGGACAACGAGTACGCGCAGTCCTCGTTCGATCCCGAGGCCAAGGCGCAGTTCCACGCGTGGCTGCAGCGCAAGTACGGCAGCATTGAGGCGCTCAACCAGCGTTGGGCCACCGCCTACTGGAGCCAGACCTACAGCGACTTCGCGCAGATCCCGGTGCGCGAGGACGAGGAAAATCCGGCGCTGCTGCTGGAGTGGAAGCGCTTCGTCAGCGACACCTGGGCCGACTATTCGCGCAACCAGATCGACGCAATCCGCCCGCATGCCGATCCGCGCCAGTTCATCACCACCAATACCATGGGCTGGTTCGCCGGTTTCGACGCCTACACCGTGCACGACGTGCTCGACATCGCCGCCTGGGACGACTACGTCGCCGGCGAGCGCTACGACTGGGTCGACAACGCCGCACGCCACGATCTGACCCGCGGCTACAAGCAGCGCAACTACTGGGTGATGGAAACCCAGCCGGGCTTCGTCAACTGGCGCGCGACCAACGTGGCGCTGCGCAAGGGCCAGGTACGCGCGATGGCGTGGCAGGCGGTGGCGCATGGCGCCGATGCGGTGTCGTACTGGCAGTGGCGCGCTGCGCCCAACGGCCAGGAGGAATATCACGGCACCCTGGTCGGCGCCGACGGCACGCCGGTGCCGGTGTATGCGGAGATCCAGCAGGTCGGCGCGGAGTTCGCCAAGGCCGGTCCGGCGCTGGCCGGCACCACGCCGCAGGCGCAGGTGGCGCTGATCAACGACTTCGACAGCCGCTGGGCGATCGGCTTCCAGAAGCACGCGGCCGACTTCGATCCGGTCGTGCAGATGAAGAGCTTCTACCGGCCGCTGCGGCAGAAGGCGCAGATGGTCGACGTGGTCTCGGCGATGGCGCCACTGGAGCGCTACAAGCTGGTGGTGGCGCCGGCGCTGAACGTGCTGACCGAGGCGCAGGCGCAGCGGCTGAAGGCCTATGTCGAACACGGCGGGCATCTGGTGCTGGGGCCGCGCAGCGGCATGAAGAACATCGACAACGGCCTGCATCCGCAGCGCCAGCCCGGCCCGCTCGCGACCTTGCTTGGCGGCCGCGTGGAGCAGTTCTATGCGCTGGACAAGCCGATCCCGCTGGTCGGCGCGGGCGCCGACGGCAGCGCCAAAATCTGGGCCGAACAGTTGCAGGCCACTGCCGCCGACACCACCGCGCCGCTGCGCTACGGCGCGGCCAACGGCTGGCTGGACGGCGCGCCGGCACTGCTGACCCGGCGCGTCGGCAAGGGCCGCATCAGCTATGTCGGCGGCTGGTTCGACGACGCCACGCTGGATCGCCTCACCGGCGACTGGTTGCGCGACGCCGGGGTGCAGGCGCCGCTGGCCGATGTGCCGGAGGATGTGGAAGTGGGCGCGCGCAGCGACGGCGCGCGCCGCATCGTGGTGCTGATCAACCACGGCGCCACCGCACACACCGTGCGGCTGCCGGCGCCGATGCGCGCGTTGCTCGGCCCGGCGCCGAGCAACGACACGGTGCAGCTGGCGCCGGACGACGTGGCGGTGCTGGAACAGCGCCGCTGAGGACTGCCGCGGTGCGCTGCGGCGCATTGCCGGCCACGCGATGACGGATCGGTGCGATGGGTCTACTTGTGCCGCGCTCGCCGTGCCCGCGTCGTGCCTGTGCGCCACGCGCAAGCACACGCTCTACAATGCAGGTGCCAGCGGGCGTCGCCGCCGCCATCGCGTCGCGGCCTCGTCCCCGTCACTGGAGTTGCGTGTGTCCTTGTCTTCTTCCCCTTCCCGTCCGTTGTCGCCGGTGGGCCGGCTGTTCGCCGCTGCCGCCGTGTTCGAAGGCCTGACCTGGGCCGGCCTGTTGCTCGGCATGCTGCTCAAGTACGGCACCCAGACCACCGAGCTGGGCGTGTGGCTGTTCGGCCGTCTGCATGGCGTGGCGTTCCTGCTGTATGTGGTCGCCAGCCTGCTCGCGGCGTTGCGGTTGCGCTGGCCCTGGTGGGCGTGGGCGTTGAGCCTGCTGGCGGCGCTGCCGCCGCTGGTCACGGTGCCGCTGGAAGTGTGGTTCCGCCGGATCGGCCTGCTCGGCGCGCAAGCGCAGCGTGCCGTGGAATAGTGCAGGCGCGGTGGCGCAGGCGAGACATCTTGCCCGTGTGGTGCGCTGCATCGGTGGTGCGTTGTGACTGCATTCTCCGGCAGCGCTCTAGAATGCTGTCCCCAGTGCAGGCGAGGAGGCCATGGGCAAACGCAAACGACGACCGCCCCCGCCAATGCCGACACCCACGCGCCTGCAGCGGTTGGTCGCGCGTCTGGAACGGCCGGTGTTGGCGTTGATGGCGGCGGTCATGGTGGCGGTCGCCGCGATGAAGCTGTACCTGCTGGCGAAAGCGCTGCAGAGCGGCGTGTACATCGGCGTACCGAGAGCCGGGCCGAAACGGATCTATCAGCTGGCGACCGATCCAGGCCACTACTGGTTCTCGATCGCGTGGGACAGCGTGGTCTGCCTCGTGTTGCTAGCGCTGGCCATCGCCACGGGCTGGGCGCTGATGGCGTTACGCAAACCGAAGTAGTGCGCTGCCATCAGCGTGTCGCGGCGATCACCTTGCCAGGCAACGCTGCCAACGCTCGGCCACGCGCTGCGCGAACCAGGCGGTGGTGAGCTTGCGGGTGATCTTCGGGCTTTCCAGGGCGATGCCCGGCAGTACCGCGCGTGGCAGTGGCTTGCCGGCATCGCGGTCTGCCAGGGCGAACACCTGGCGATACAGCGCGCCGTCGGCGAAATCCGCCTCGCTGCCGCGTTGCAGTTCGCGGCGGATGGTGCGCGCGTCCATGCCCAGTTGCGTGCTCAGGCTGCGTGCGGCGCGCTCGGTGGCGCCGGGGGCGTCGAGCTCGGCACTGGGCGTCAGCAGATCGCCATCGAGGGCGAGCGAGAGGCCGCTGGCGCGCGCCAGCGCGGCCTGGAACGCGGCATTGCGGCTGGCGTACCAGCCGGCATTGAAGTCGGCGAAGCGGTACAGCATCGCCGCTTCGTTCGGGTAGCCGAGCAGGTGGCGGGTGCCGAACCAGATGCCGCCGCGGCGAGTGAACACCGCGTGGCGCACGCCGTCGCTCAGCGGATACGGATAGCCGTCGGTGTGCGCCTGCGCGAAGGCGATGCTCACCTGCATCGGCCCGGCGGTGTGCACCGGGTTGAGGTCGCCGAACAGGCGCTGGCCCAGCGGCACACTGCCGGCGATGTCCTCGAAGATGGTGCTGAGATCCTGTTCGGTGCGCGCGGCGGCCAGGCGCTCGGCATAGCTGCGTCCATCCGGCCCGCGTAATTGCAGCGCTGCATCCAGCGCGAACGCCGGCACATGCACCGCCGCCGCGCGCCGCTGCAGTTCCGCCCGGGCGATCTTGCCCAGCCCCGGCACCGGCGGATTGGTCTGGTAGGTCGATTCCTGTTCGATCACCGCCAGCACCGCACAGATGTTCTCGGCGTTGGTGCCCAGACTCTGCGAGGCCAGGGCCACGTAGACGTCGTCGGCCCAGCCGCGGCGATCGGGCACCGTGGCCGGGATGCGCCGGGCGATGTCGGCCTTGACCTCGCTGGGCGTGCGCTCGGGCATGCGTGGCGCCTGCGTGGCGCAGGCGCCGAGCAAGGCGGCGCTGCACACGGCGAGCAGGCGGACGAAGAGGGCGGTGGACATCGGCGCGGCGCTTCCAACGGAGTGGCGGTCGCCTGCATCCTACAGGTGCGATGTCGGCATCGCGCCTACGTCGCTGGCGTCGACACTGTGCGGTCGGAGGTCGCCGCCGCTTGCGTGTCCGCGTCGGCCACATGGATGCCGAAGCCGCTGCGGCCGGGTGCGAATTCCTCCCGCAGCGTCAGTGCCGGGATCGCGTAGTCGCCTGCATTCTGCTTGCGGAACGCGATCGGCGCGGTACTGAACAGCGTGTCCAGCCGTTCGCCCAGCGCCGCGCTGGTCTGCGCGAAACGCGCCGCATCCATGCGTCCGCTGCGGTACACCACGAACGGCGGCAGCACCTCGAAGCCGGGGTAATGCAGGATGCCGTGCTGGATCGGGAACAGCAGGTCGTCGATCGGCCCGTTGATGCCGCGCGGTGCGTAGTGCGATTCCCAGCCGCCGGCGGTGACGATCAGCATCGCGCGCTTGCCGGCCAGCGTGCCTTCGCCGTAACGGTCGCCCCAGTGCGTGTCGGAGTGTTCGCCGACGCCGTAGGCGAAGCCGCAGGCATACACCCGGTCCACCCAGCCCTTGAGGATGGCCGGCATCGAGAACCACCACAGCGGGAACTGCAGCAGCAGCGCATCGGCCCAGCGCAGCTTGTCCTGCTCGGCGGCGATGTCCGAGCGCTGGCGGCCGCTGGCGAAGGCGCGCTGCGAGTCGCGCGAAGGATCGAAGCGCGCGTCCGCGGCGCCGTCCAGGCTGTCCTGCGCGTCGACGGTGGTTTTCCAGTCCATTGCATACAGGTCCGACACCTGCACGCGATGGCCTGCGGCCTGCAGGCGTTGGACCGCCACCTGCTTGAGGGCCCCATTGAGCGAGGCGGGTTCGGGATGGGCATAGACCAGCAGCACGTTCATGCGGGTTCTCGGTGAGGGAAGGTCTCCACGCTAGGTCGCGCTTCGCTATAGTGGAAATGAATTGCCTTGATAGTCGCTATTGCCATGGTTGATCTGCGGCGCCTGGACCTCAATCTGCTGCTGACCCTGGACACGTTGCTCGACACGCATAACGTGACCCGCGCCGCGGCGCGCCTGCATCTGTCGCAGCCCTCGGTCAGCGTGCACCTGGCCAAACTGCGCGAGGCACTGGGCGATCCGCTGCTGCTGCCGGGGCCGCGCGGCATGCGCCCCACCGCACGCGCCGACGCGCTGCGCGTCCCGTTGCGCGAGGCCTTGCAGTCACTGCAGCAGGCGGTGGCACCGCATGCGCCGTTCGATCCGGCGCGCGCGCAGACGCTGTGGCGAGTGGCGGCCAGCGACTACGGCGCCTCCACCGTGCTGCTGCCTGCGATCGCCGCCTTGCGTCGGGTGGCGCCGGGCACCCAACTGGCGGTACTGCAGCTGTCGCCGCCGTCGATCGCGCAGCAGGCCGAACAGGGCCAGATCGACCTGGCTCTGCACACCGTCGCCGACGCGCCGCCGGGCCTGCGCCGGCGCACGCTGTTCGCCGAACACTACGTGCTGGTCGGTCGGGCCGGCCATCCGCGGTTGCGACGACGGCCGAGTCTGGCGCAGTTCTGCGCGCTCGAACACGTCATCGTCTCGCCCGATGGTGGCGGTTTCAGCGGCGTCACCGATGCGGCCTTGCGCGCGCGTGGCCTGCAGCGCCGGGTGGTGCTGTCGGTGCCGCACTTCCAGTTCGTCGTTGCCGCGCTCCAGCGCAGCGACCTGGTGGCGATGCTGCCCGAGCGCCTGGTGCGCGACCAGCCCGGTCTACGGGTGTGCGCGCCACCGCTGGAGCTGCCCGGCTACGAAATGGCCATGCTCTGGCACGAGCGCGTTCACCGCGATCCGGCGCATCGCTGGTTGCGCGAGCACATTCTCGCGTCGATCTGATATCGCGTTGGGCGCGCTGCCGCCTCAGCGGCGCGTGGCCAGCACCCCGTCCAGCGCCAGTTGCGCGGCGAAGCCGGCCTTCTCCAGGCGCCTGGCCACCTCGCGCGGCACGTCGCGGCCGCTGGTGAGTTTGTTCGGGCTGCCGGTGTAGTGGAACAGCCGGCCGCCGCGGCGCAGCACCCGCGCGAGTTGGTCGTAGAAGGTTTGCGCGTAGAGTTCGCCGGCGATGCCGAAACGTGGCGGGTCGTGCAGGATCGCATCCATCGACGCGTCGGCGATGCCGCCGATGGCGGCGCCGACATCGCCATGGTTCAGCTGCAGGCGGCCCTCGCTGGCGGCCGGATCCGGCGACCACGGATTGAGCGTGCGCAGCCACAGCACGTCGGCGTTCTTCTCGAACGAGTGCAGGCGTGCCACGCCGGCCTCCAGCGCGCAGGCCGCGAAATAGCCGAGGCCGCCGCAGGTATCCAGCACCTGCTTGCCGCGCGGTTCCACCAGCGCCACCTTGCGCCGCGCGTCCTCGAATGGCGACAGCTGCGCGCTGGGCAGCATCTTGATGCCGTCGATCTCGAAGGTCGGCGCGCCCCACTCGGTCGGCACCAGCTTGATCAGCGCACCGCCGAAGCGCGACACCGCGGCGAAGTCCTCGCCGTCCCAGTAGTACAGCGTGCGGTCCTTGAGCTTGCCCGGGTACTGATACTCGCGGCCCTGCCACTGCCAGCGGTCGGCACCGAGCAATGCCTGGCCCTGGCTGCGCTCCAGGTCGAGCGAGCCGGACCAGGTGGCGGCGCCGGCATCGCGCGCGGCGAGCAATGCGGCGGCGAGCGGACGGGTCAGCAGGGGGCCGGAATAGCGGGTCACGGGGGGATCTGCCGGCGGCAGGGCGCGGCATGGGGCTCGGATGCGGGAGCGCATCGTAACCGACGCAGCGCCGAGAGGGGACGATTGCGACGGGCAAGCGCCGCAGTTGCCGTCGCTACGTGCGAAACGCATCGGCAGCATTGCGGCGCCGGACCAAAGTACTACTCCGGAAGAAGCGCTTTGCTCTCCGGTGCACATCCCACCGGGACCGACGTGCCGCGCGCTGCGCGAGCAACGCGGCAGCTTCGCTCAATGCGCCATGCCACCGCGTGCCTGCGCAGGTTCCTGCTGCGGGGCTGGCTGCTGCAATGCTTGATCGCGCTGTTGATTCTGCGCATCCACCTGGCGGGTGCTTTCCTGCAGCGTCGGCGCCTGGTCCAGATCGACACGCGTACGAAATCCTGGTGTGTTGCCGGCGACGAACGCAACCTTGTCCTGCACCGTGACAGCCTGCAGTTGCTGCGGGCCCTGGATGCCCTCGGCCTTGGCCGCTTGCAAGGTGTGCGCGACTTGCGCGTCGGTGGCGCGGGGCATGCGTTCGCGCAACGCGTTGAAGAACGGATGGTCGGCGTGCGTGGCTTCGGAGACCAGCGGCGAACGCTTGGCCTCGGCCAGGGCCGTCCGTGTGTCGCGCCCGACGACGGCATCGTCATCCAGGCCATGCGCGCGCTGAAACTCTTTCAGGGCATGGCGCGTATTGCGTCCGAAGTCGCCATCCGGCTTCAACGGCTTGCCGTCGGCGCCATGGTAGCCCAGCTCAGCCAACTGTTCCTGCAGTGCCTGGGTTTGCTGGTTGCGCTCATCCCCACCCATGCTGGCCAACTGCTGCAGCGAGACCTTGCCGCTCTGGATGTCGGCGACCAGCTCGGGCGTGATGGTCTGGGCCCATTGGTTCGCGGCCTGCACGCGTTCGTTGGCGCCGTTGTCGCCACCATTGATGATGCGGCCCGCTGCACGGGCGTTGTCGCGCAGGTTCTCCGGCACGCGATCCCGCCAATAAGCCACCGCGAGATTGGCCGCCGTCTGCGGTTCGGCCGCCAGGTCCGGGTTCTTGGCGAGATCGACATTGAAGCGCTGGCCGTAGCGCTCGTAGTTGTCGCGGCCGGTGTACTGCAGATAGCCGCGGCCATGAAACCGCCAGCCGTCGCCGGGTTCGGTATTGCCGAGATCGGCGCGGTTTTCGTACATCACGGTGGCAATGCGCTGCGGATCGCGGCTGGCGACGGCGTCCTCCACCTGCTTGCGGGTGAAGCGGTCATCGGCCGAGGAGACCGCGGCGATCACGCTGTCGGCCGAGGTATAGCCCAGGTTCTCGTGCATGCGCCGAAAGTGGCCGGTTTCGACGGCGGCGTTTCCCATTAGGTTGGCCAGTTCCGTCGGCGAGGTGATGCCGTAATCGACCGCAGTCTTGAGCAGCAGTGCCGAGCTTTCGTTGAAACGGGGCATGGTTCTCTCCTTGGAATCAATTACTGGACGACGGCGCGGTGCTTGTCCATGGCGTCCTGCAGTTTTTCTGGATCGATCTGCGAGATCGGCGTCCATGCGAAGTCCGCCGGATAGCTGGCGGTTCCGCGGAAGACGTCCATCGCGCCGCTCTGCGGATTCTCTGCAGGTGCCGTGCTGCTCGCTTCCGCCAGATACCAGGCTTTCTTGGCCGGGTCGTACTTCAACGTGTAGGTGACATTGCTGCGCGTCTGCTGGTTGACGTAGACGATTTCCTGCGGCTTCAGGCTCAGGTTGTCGTCCAGGCGTTTCGCGTTGCGCGCCACATCGTTGTAGAGGCAGTCGACCGCTTGCGGGCTACGGTCGGCCACGTTCCATGCCGCATTCGCCTGTTGCAGGACCAGCAGCTCGCAGGTATTGCCTGATGCATCGGCATTGGCGTGGCGGACGATGGCGACGGCATCGGTCCCGCCGTTGCCGGTCAGGTCGTGCTGTTTGAAGGCGAGGATCTGGTCTCCCGGCTTGAGCAAGGGTTGCAGGGATGCCTCCCCTGAAAGCGACGCCGCCGGCGAAGCGGGCGCCTTGGTTGTCGCTGCAGCAGGGGAGGGCGAGTCCGTGCCGCCGTTGGCGGCGTGGTCGGCCGGCGTGGTTTGCGCGGACGGTTGGCAGCCGACCAGGCTTGCCGCAAGGAGGAAAGGCAGACAACGTGGCAGTGATGGCATCGGGCGGTCTCTGGCTGCATGCAACGGACGCGTTGCGATCGGGTTCAAGGCAGCAGGGAGGCCGACGAGGCGGTCTTGGGTTCGCGTCGTCCTGACACGGAGGCAACTCCCGCTCCCTGGATGCAACCGCGGGCGCACCCTTGGTTGCGCTGAGGCTTATAGCAACGCATTGCTTAAGAATTTGTTGTGTCTTGGACGGTTCGCGCGGTCGCTGCTTCCGTTCCCCCCGCATAATGGGCGCCAGTTCCCGTGTGCCCGGCATGGGCCGCCGTTCGATCGCAAGAGGCTCATGATGCTCAAGGGTGTGCTGCTCGGTTTCGCCTGTTACGCCGCCTATTCGATCAGCGACGCCTTCGTGAAGGGGTTGGAAGGGTCGCTGCCGGCCTACGAGGTGGTGTTCTTCGGGGCGCTGCTGATGCTCGCCGCGCTGCCGTTCCTGAAGAAGCCGGGCGATCGCTGGCGCGAGGTGGTGGTGGCGCAACGCCCGAGCATCTGGCTACTGCGCGCGTTCACCGGCGCGGCCGGCAATCTGTCCGCGGTCACTGCCTTCACCCTGCTGCCGATGGCCGAGGCGTTCGCGCTGATCTTCCTGATGCCGATCTTCGTCACCGTGCTGTCGGTGCTGCTGCTCAAGGAGGAGGTGCGCTGGCGGCGCTGGCTGGCGGTGATCGTCGGCTTCATCGGGGTGCTGGTGGTGCTGCGCCCGGGATTCCGGCACCTGGGCCAGGGCCATGTCGCGGCGATCGTCTGCGGCTTGGTCGGGGCGGTGTCGGTGATCAGCCTGCGCATGGCCGGGCCCGGCGAGAAGCGCCTGACCCTGTACGGGGCCGGCGTGCTCGGCCCGCTGCTGATGGGCGGCCTGCTGATGCTGCCGACCTTCGTCTGGCCCACCTGGCAGCAATGGATCCTGCTGGCCGGCTACGGCCTGCTCGCCGGCCTGGCCGCGATCTTCATGATGTACGCCTCGCGGTCGGCGCCGATCAGCGCGGTGGCGCCGACCCAGTACAGCCAGATGCTGTGGGCGATCGGCTTCGGCTACTGGCTTTTCCACGATCACCTGGACTGGCCGATGGCGGTGGGCATCGCGCTGATCCTGGGCGCCGGGCTGTTCACCCTGGTGCGCGAGGAGAAGGTCACGCGGTGGTGGCGGCGCACCAAGCTGGTGTGAGCGCGGCCGCCTGAGCCGATCTCGGTCGCCGCACCGGCGCCGATCAGGAAATCGCCGATACGGCCGCCCACGCAGCGCGGCGATGCTGCCGGCTCACGGACGAGGCAGGGCAGCGGCGCGTGGCCGCGAGGGAGCGCAGCGGTTGCCGCGCCATCGGACTTTCCTTATCAAGATCGGAGAACGGCATGACGAACAATGCGATGGGGCAGTTGCTCGACGCCGCCGCCCATGCGGGCGCGGCGGGTGTGCGGGTGGTGGCAGGCGTGGTCGGCGCGGACGGTGCGGTCCGCAACGGCGCGGGGTACGCGGTGGCGCACGTCAGCACCGGGCATTACCTGGTGAGCTTCCAGCCGCCGTTCCAGGCGCTGGATGGCGTCTCGGTCACCCAGATCTATCCCGGCGACGGCAGCACCTGCGACAACGCGGTGATCATCCGCCTGGATGCGGGCCAGGTGCTGCTGAAGACCGGCGACGGCGGCGGCAACCAGTCCGACCGCGATTTCAGCTTCGTCGCGATCGGGCAGGGCGGCGCGCTGGCCTGAGCGACGGCACCCGCGGCGGCGCGGACGGCATGCGGCGCCGTCCGTGCCGTCGCGGGCGCCACCCGGCGCACGCGCGGCTGGCGCGCGCTGCCGCCATCTTCTATGTTTGCAGGCTAATCCCTCGCGATGGCCTGCGCCCATGACCGATCCGTCCGCCCAGCCCGACCACCTGCAGCGCAGCCTGTCCAACCGCCACCTGCAGTTGATCGCGATCGGCGGAGCGATCGGCACCGGCCTGTTCATGGGCTCGGGCAAGACCATCAGCCTGGCCGGGCCGTCGATCCTGTTCGTGTACCTGATCATCGGCGTGATGCTGTTCTTCGTGATGCGCGCGATGGGCGAACTGCTGCTGTCGAACCTGGAGTACAAGTCGTTCATCGACTTTTCCACCGATCTGCTGGGGCCCTGGGCCGGGTTCTTCTGCGGCTGGACCTACTGGTTCTGCTGGATCATCACCGCCATCGCCGACGTGATCGCGATCGCCGCCTACGCGCAGTTCTGGTTCCCGACACTGGCGCCGTGGATACCGGCGATGCTGTGCGTGCTGTTGCTGCTGGGGCTGAACCTGGTGACGGTGAAGCTGTTCGGCGAGATGGAATTCTGGTTCGCGCTGATCAAGATCGTGGCGATCTGCGCGCTGATCCTCACCGGCGCCGGGCTGGTCGCCTGGGGCTTCCAGTCGCCGTCCGGGCACGTGGCCTCGCTGGCCAACCTGTGGAACGACGGCGGCATGTTCCCGATGGGGCTGGGCGGGTTCTTCGCCGGCTTCCAGATCGCGGTGTTCGCCTTCGTGGGCATTGAACTGGTCGGCACCACCGCCGCCGAGACCGCCGACCCGCGCCGCAACCTGCCCAAGGCGATCAACTCGATCCCGGTGCGCATCCTGGTGTTCTACGTGCTGGCGCTGGTCGCGATCATGGCGGTGACGCCGTGGCGCGAGGTGGTGCCGGGCAAGAGCCCGTTCGTGGAGCTGTTCGTGCTGGCCGGCGTGCCGGCCGCGGCCAGCCTGATCAACTTCGTGGTGCTGACCTCGGCCACGTCCTCGGCCAACAGCGGCATCTTCTCCACCAGCCGCATGCTCTACGGCCTGGCCGAGGAGCGCCACGCGCCGCGCGGCTTCGCCCGGCTCTCGCGCGCGGCGGTGCCGGCGCGCGGGCTGCTGTTCTCCTGCGCCTGCCTGCTCGGCGGCACCGTGCTGATGTACCTGATCCCGAACCTGGTCACCGCCTTCACCCTGGTCACCACCCTGGCCGCGGTGCTGTTCATGTTCGTCTGGTCGCTGATCCTCTGCGCCTACATCGCCTACCGGCGCAAGCGCCCGCAGCTGCATGCGGCCTCCGCGTTCAAGATGCCCGGCGGCGTGGTCATGTGCTACGTGTGCCTGGCGTTCTTCGCCTTCGTGCTGGCGCTGCTGACCCTGCAGGCCGACACCCGCCAGGCGCTGTTCGCCAGCCCGGTGTGGTTCCTGCTGCTGGGCGTGGGCTACGCGTTGAAGCGCCGCAGCGCCTGAACCGGTGCGCGCGGCCGGCGTTGACGCTCCGCGCGCGCTGACGGATGCTCGCGGCCTTTCCTGCGCGAGCCTGTCCCGATGATCACCATCCACCGCCTCGGCGGTACCTCCGACACGCCGGTGTGCTGGGTGGACCTGTGCCGGCCGAGCGAGGCGGAGCTGGCCGAGGTCGACGAGAAGGTCGGGTTCGCGGTGCCGACGCGCGCGGCCATCGGCGAGATCGAGTTCAGCAGCCGGGTGCGGGTGGAGGGCGAGGTGCTGTTCCTCAACGTGCCGCGCTTCCAGGACGAGGACGGGCCGACCGCGCCGCTCGGTTTCGCGGTGTCGCCGCGGGTGCTGGTGACCCAGCGCGAGCAGCCGATGGCCTCGCTGGATGCGGTGGCCGCGCAGTTGCAGCACAGCCCCTGTCGCAGCAGCGACGACCTGCTGCTGCGCCTGCTCGACGAACTGGTCGGGCGCCTGGCCGACCGCCTGGAAGCGCTGGAGGCGCAGATCACCGAGACCACGCGCGCGGCATTCGCCAAGCCGCATGCGCGGCACAAGTCGCGGCACCTGGAGCGGATGCTGCACGACGTCGGCGACATGGGCCGGCGCCTGGGCGGCATGCACAACGCCGGCCACGGCCTGCTGCGCCTGGCCACCTACCTGGACGATGCGGCGCCGGACTGGTTCGGGGAAGACGCGGCCAAGCGCATCGGCCTGCTGCACAAGGATCTGGCCACCCTGATCGAATTCGAGCAGCACCTGGACGACCGCCTCGAGTTCCTGCTCGACAGCGTGCTGGGCATGATCAACGTCGACCAGAACAACGTGATGAAGGTGATGGCGGTGGCCTCGGTGGTCGGCATCCCGCCGACGGTGCTGGTCGGCATCTGGGGCATGAACTTCGCGCACATGCCCGAGCTGAAATGGCACGACGCCTACTACTGGGCGCTGGGCGTGATCGCGCTGAGCATGCTGTTGCCGCTGGCCTGGTTCCGCCGGCGCGGCTGGGTCTGAGCCAGCCGCGCGCGGCGCCGGCCGCGCAGGTCACGCCGCCAGGCTGTCGGCCTCGGCGGCGTCTTCCGCGGTGTCGCCTTCCTCGCCGCTGACGTGCTGCACCGCGGCGATGTCCCACGACACCGTGTCCGGATCGATCAAGGCGTGGATCGCCGCGCCCTGCAGTTCGCGCATCAGCCGTCGTGCCGACGCGGTGCCGTGCGCGACGCTGTCCCACAGCACCATGTCGACCACGCTGCCGTCGCGGCGGCGGGCAACGCGCCGCGAGCGGAAGCCGGGCTGGCGCTGCAGCCAGGCATCGACTTCGGCATTGGCGCGCAGGAAGGTGCGCCAGGTGCAGTCGAGCAGGCGGAAGGTGGCGATTTCCAGGGCTTCGGTATGGGGATGCATCGGTCTCTCCTGCGGTCTGCGTCGCCCGCATGGCACGCTGGCGGCGACGCGGCAGCGCGACGAGGGGCATGGGGGAAGGGACAGGGCCGAACGGCCGGAACAGGCGGGCGGGGGCGGGCGTTCCGGGACGGCGCCGGTGCGGGAACCGGCCGACACAGGATGCTGGCCCGCGCCGCGGGCGCGTTAGCGCGATCCAACGGAATTCTTGTACGATCCTGCAAGCCGCGTCGCGCCGTGGTCCGTGCCGGCGCAGCATCGTGCAAGCTTGCCTTCCTCCTCCGCACGCTACGGCGCCCTTGCCGATGACCGCGCTCGCCCACCGCTACCAGGAAATGGCCGCCCTGGTTGCCCGATTGGCCGTCCCCGATGGCGACCACGAGACCGCCATCGAGGGCTTCTTCTGTTCCTACCGCTCCGCGCCGTCGCCGAAGACGCACACCGCGCAGTGGCCCGTCTTCGCGCTGGTGCTGCAGGGCGAGAAATGCCTGACCCTGGGCAACGAGGAGTACCACTACGGCGTGGGCACCTTTCTGCTGGTGACGCTGGATCTGCCGGTGGTCTCGCGCATCACCCAGGCCAGCCCGGAACAGCCGCTGCTGGGCGTGGGCATGTCGATCCGGCCGGACCGGCTGCGCGAACTGCTCGAGCGCATTCCGTTGCCGCCGCAGGTGGGCGCCGAGCGCCCGCGCGGGGTCTCGGTCAACACCGCCTGTCCGGACCTGCTGGACGCGACGCTGCGCATGCTGCGGTTGCTGGAACGCCCGGCGGACATCGCGGCGATGGCGCCGCTGATCGAGCAGGAGATCCTGTATCGCCTGCTGGTCGGGCCGTGCGGGCCGAACCTGCTGCGCATTGCCCAGGAGGACAGCCCCAGCAACCGCATCGCCAAGGCCATCGCCTGGTTGCGCCAGCACTACGCCGAACCGCTGCGGATCGAGGATCTGGCGCGCCAGGTCAACATGAGCGTGTCCTCGCTGCATCACCATTTCAGCGCGGTCGCGGCGATGACGCCGCTGCAGTACCAGAAGCAGTTGCGCCTGCGCGAGGCGCGGCGGCTGATGGTGGTCGAACGCATGGACGTGGGTGCGGCCGGCTACCGCGTCGGCTACCAGAGCCCGTCGCAGTTCAGTCGCGAATACAGCCGGCTGTACGGGCGGTCGCCACGCAGCGATCTGGCCGAGCAGCTGGGCCTGGCCGGCTGAGCGGTACCGGCACTGCGCGCGCCGTCTTGCGCATTTGACGTGCTGCTTGATCGACCAAGGCCCTCTCTCATCACTCCGAGGCACGTCCCGTAGGGCGGCGTCAGCCGCTACGCGCGTTACCGGGAAAGCTCCGTCGCGACTGAAGTCGCTGCCACAGGGGCTTGCGGCGAGCCCGCAGGGTGCACCGTGGGAGGGACTTCAGTCCCGACGCATTGCGCCATCGGAACGCACACCACATCGCGCGTCGCGGCTGCATGACACTTGACTCCTACAGAGCAAGCCGCATCCGGCTTGCGTGTCGCCGGATCAAGCGATTCGAGGTGCTGCAGGCAGCGCGTTGGTGCGCTTCGGCGCCCGTGCAGGACCGGTGCGGTCCTGCACGGGCGGCACGCACTACTGCAGTTGCTTGAGCCGCGCGACGATCTCCTGCGCGTGGCGCTCGATCAGGCCTTCGGAGGTGCCCCAGGCGGTGCTGTTGGTCGATTCCACGTCGAACTGCGCGGCGGTCTTGCCGTTGGCATCGGCGACGGTGACGCGGCTCTTGATCTTGTCGCGCCCGGCCATGATGCCGGCCCAGAAGCGCGCACCGTTGCTGCGCATGTAGTAGTGATCGATGACGATGGTCATCTTGCGCGCATTGGCCTGGCCCTGCGTGCCGTGCAGGTGCGCCGCGTCCAGTTGCGCGTCGAGCTGACGGCGGAACATGGCCAGGCTCTCGGCATCGGTGTCGTCGTTGCCGGTGAGCTGGTACCAGTAGGTTTCGGCGGTGGTCGCCTTGTAGCTCTGGTGCACCACGCTGTTGGTCGCGCAGCCGGTGGCCAGCAACATCACGCTCACCAGCGCGAGCGTTTTCCATTGCAGTCTCATGCTCTCTCCTTATTGGTCCCCATGCCGGGGCGAACGCCGCCGGCCGCGGCAGCATAGCGGCTGCGCGCGGGCAGGCGGGAGGCCTAGCGCGTTGTCTCCGGATCGCCCAACCACGCGGCCACGATCCGCGCATAGGCGCCGCTGGCCTTGCTCAGGTGCAGCCATTGGTCGACGTAGGCCTTCCAGGCCATGTCGTCACGCGGCAGCAGGAACGCCTTCTCGCTGTACTGCAGCGGCTGCTCCGGCGCCACCGCGCACAGGCCGGGCACCTGGCGCTGCTGGAAGCGCGCCTCGGAGGCGTCGGTGATCATCACGTCGGCACGACCCTCGCGCAGGTCGCGGAAGATGGCGGGGTTGTCGTCGGACAGGATCAGTTGCGCATGCGGCAGTTCGCGGCGGGCGAACGCCTCGTTGGTGCCGCCGCGCGGTTCGATCACCCGCACTTCGGGCCGGTCGATCTGGGCGATGGTGCGGTAGCGCGCCTGGTCGGCGCAGCGCACCAGCGGGATCTTGCCGTCGACCTCCAGCACCGCACTGAACCAGGCCTGGCGCTGCCGCGGCAGCGACACCGAGATGCCGCCGACGGCGATGTCGCAGCGGTCGGCGCGCAGGTCCGGCAGCAGGGTCGGCCAGCGCGTGGGCACCCATTGCAGCTTGACCTCCAGGCTCTCGGCCAGCGATTGCGCCAGGGCGATGTCGATGCCGTCGTAGGTGCCGTCGCGGCGCAGGCGGCTGTAGGGCGCGTAGTCGCCGGTGGTGCACACGCGCAGCACGCCATCGCGAAGGACGCTGTCCAGGTGCGAGGGCGCGGCGTGTGCGGGCAGCGCCAGCGCGGCGCCGAGCAGGCCGGCGGCCAGGCGTCGGATCATGCGGTTCTCCTGCAGTAGGGTGGGCGTCGGTGCCCGTTGGCTGTACGCCGGCTGTCGCGCCGACGGGGCGCGTCACCTTAGCCGTTTTGCGCATGCACCGACGCAATCCCTGACGCGACAAGGCCTTGCGTGCACCGGGCGGGCGCCGGTGACGCCATGTTGCCGCTTGCCGCGCGCGGCGGCACGCGCCGGCAACGGAACTCGCGGCACGCTGTACCGGTCCGTCCCCCACATTCGTCCTCGCCGCTTGCCCATGGATCCTCGACCGTCGTGACCCCCCTTCCTGCGCAAGACCGATGGCTGCAGCTGTGGGCGG
Organism: Xanthomonas sp. SHU 308; assembly: GCF_000364645.1. Lineage (NCBI taxonomy): Bacteria > Pseudomonadati > Pseudomonadota > Gammaproteobacteria > Lysobacterales > Lysobacteraceae > Xanthomonas > Xanthomonas sp. SHU 308. Next base: position 21,483 of record NZ_AQOK01000238.1, read on the forward strand.
CACTGGCGACGGCGATGATTCTGGCCTTGCTGGGACGCCTGCTGTGGGGCACGCCGTCGGCCCCGCCGCGTGCCGTGGCCGAGGATGCGCTGCGCCTGGTGTTCCTGCCGCGGCAGCCCGCGCAGCGCGTTCCGGACCCGCCGCGGGTGTCCACGCGCGCGCCA
>NZ_AQOK01000239.1:0-764 GCF_000364645.1 Xanthomonas sp. SHU 308
TTACCAAGCCAACCCAGCCCCCAGGAGCCCCGAATGAACCTGCATAAACATGCCCGTTTGAGCCCTCGCGGTCGAGCCCTGCTGGTGGATCGCATCCTTGTTCATGGGCTGCGCGTGGAGGAGGCGGCGCATGCCGCCGGGGTCAGCGTGCGCACTGCCTACAAGTGGCTCAGGCGGTTCAAGGAAGAAGGCACGGCGGGGCTGATGGATCGCTCCTCGCGGCCACGTCATTGCCCGCACGCTATTGCGCAGTCCATCGTGGATCAGGTCCTTGAGCAGCGCCGCTGCCGGCAAACCTACCGCCAGATTGCCGGGCAGCTTCCTGTGGCACCAAGCACCATCGCCCGGTTGCTGCGCCGCGCCGGCCTGCACCGGCTGGCCGAGCTGGAACCGGCGCTGCCGGACAATCGCTATGAATACGCCCAACCCGGCCAACTGCTGCATCTGGACATCAAGAAGCTGGCCCGTTTCCGCCAGCCCGGCCACCGCGTGACCGATGATCGGACGGTCACCTCCCGTGGCATTGGCTGGGAGTACGTCCACCTGGCCATCGACGATCATTCCCGCGTGGCCTTCGGCACCATCGAGCCCGATGAGCGCGGTCTCAGTGCCTGCAGGGCCCTGATGCAGGCGGTTCGCTACTACCGCAGCCTGGGCGTGCGCTTGGAGCGCGTGTTGACCGACAACGGCGCCTGTTACACATCACGCCGCTTCCGACGCCTTGTCCGACGGCTCGGCCTGCGCCATCTGCGAACCCGACCCTA
>NZ_AQOK01000240.1:0-5315 GCF_000364645.1 Xanthomonas sp. SHU 308
TGCGCCTGGGCGAACGCCCGCCGCCGCCGCCGCATGCCATGGCGGCCGACGACGACGTCCCCGCACCCGCGGAGGTCGCGCCCCCAGCCACCGCGCAGCAACCGCCGCCACCGGAACCGCCGCCTGCGCCGGGCGAGGCACCGCGCAATGGCGCCTTCGGCGCGACCATGCGCGCCGTGGGGTGGCGCGAACGCGGCTTCGCCCCGGCGGTACCGCTGCTGGACGGTTTCACCGCGGCCCTGCGCCAGCCCGACGGCCACTGGCGCAGCGTGATGTCGCCGCCGCGGCGGTTCTCCAACGAATTCAAGACCCAGGTGGTGATGCTGTTCCTGGTCGGCATGCTGGCGATGCTGCCGCTGGCCTGGTGGTTCTCACGGGCGCTGTCGGCGCCGATCCGGCGCTTCGCCGAGGCGGCCGACCAGCTCGGCCGCAATCCCGACGCGCAGCCGCTGCGGCGCAGCGGCCCCAGCGAGATCGTGCAGGCGGCCGATTCGTTCAACGCGATGCAGGCGCGCCTGAATCGGCTGATCAACGAGCGCACGCACATGGTCGCGGCGATCGCCCACGACCTGCGCACGCCGTTGGCACGACTGGCGTTCCGCCTGGAGACACTGCAGCCGCCGCTGCGCGAGAAGACCATGGCCGACATCGACGAGATGAAGGCGATGATCTCCGCGGCGCTGGACTTCATCCACAACGACAGCCGCCGCGGCACGCGCTCGCCGCTGGATTTCCGCCTGCTGGTGGAAAGCGTGGTCGACGACGCCAGCGACACCGGCGCGGACGTGGTGCTGCTGCTCGGCGACGCCATCACCCTCGACGGCGACCCGCTGTCGCTGCGGCGCATGGTGATGAACCTGGTGGAGAACGCGCTGAAGTACGGCAAGCGTGCGCGCCTGCAACTGCGTCACGAGGCCGGCGAATGCGTGCTGTGGATCGACGACGACGGCCCCGGCATCGATCCCGCACAGCGCGAGAAGCTGTTCCTGCCGTTCTTCCGCGGCGAGAACTCGCGCAACCGCGACACCGGCGGCATCGGCCTGGGCCTGTCGGTGGCGCACAGCATCGTGCTGGCGCATGGCGGCCAGATCGCCCTGGACAACCGCCCAGAGGGCGGCCTGCGGGTCAGCGTGCGGCTGCCGTGCCAGGCGGTCGGTGGCTGAGCCGGGCGCGCCGCGTTCCGCCGTACGCCGATCGACTCAGCGCTGGTTCGGCTCGACGACCACGGCCGTGCCATAGCACAGCACTTCGGTCAGGCCGGCCATCAGCTCGGTGGCGTCGTAGCGCACCGCGACGATGGCGTTGCCGCCCATCTGCCGCGCGTGCTGCAGCATGTCCCGATAGGTCTCCAGGCGCGCCTGCTCGCACAGCTCGGTATAAATGGTGATGTTGCCGCCGAACAGCGTCTGCAGCCCGCCGAGGAAATTGCCGACGATGGAGCGCGAGCGCACGGTGATGCCGCGCACGATGCCCAGATTGCGCACGACCCGGTGGCCGGGAAGTTCCAGCGCGGTGGTCACCATCGCATCGTTCAGTGGCGAGACCGCCGCACGCGGCGGCGAGGAATTGTACGGATCGGTCATCGGTGTCCCCTGCTGGCGTGGCCCGTGGCTCCGCGGACCGCGGACCCGGCGCGCACGCACCGAGGCCGGCAGTGTTAGCACCGCATGAAGAACCACGCAATCGCCAGCACCAGGCCGCCACCCCATAGCAGCAGCATCGCCACGACGCCGGCCAGCACGACCGCCACCCGTCGCCATCGGCGCAGCCCGCGCGAACGCCGCACCACGTGCACGCACAGCCAGCCGCCCAGCGCCACGCCGCTGGCGACCACCGCCCATCCGAGCAGATCGATGAGCGGATCCTTGGGACCAACGTCGGCGGGGCATTGGCTGGTCGCATGCGCGGATGCCATGCAGCCGAGCAACACCATCACAAGCGCAATGCGTTCGAAAAGACGCCGTCGAACGCTCGTGCGCTCTACGACCGCTCGCGAAGACATGCCTGGTGCCATCACTGCGCGTGCTTGAGATTGGATTTGCGCAGGCCAAGCCCTTTCCAGAATGCCGGCGGATAGTGCAGATCCGGGCGCCCCACCCATCCCCGTACAAGATCGAGTTCGTAGCCCTCGTCCAGCTTCCGGTAGTGGACCGACGCAATGGCAATCTGATCCCAATCACCGGTGAAGGTGAGGTCGGCCAGCGACGCGGGATAAGACCCGGTACGCAGCTTGTACAGTTCAACCAACGACACCACTGTCTTGAAATGCTGGTCGCCGAACTTGGCATCGGCCTGCTCCTGCAGACCGCAGGCGGAAACGGCAAAGGCAACGAGCAACACCACACCAACGATCTTCAGCTTCATCCATCCCCCCAAAGACGCTCTCTCCGGCACCACAAGCGCCTCTCGCTCGGATCGCGATAGCGATAGCGATAGCGACGGCATTCCCCCACCACGCATAGTGCGCGTGATACCAGCTTACATTGCGCAACCCGCCCGCCGACTACGGCAAAAGCGGGCTTCCCGCCGCCATCCATTCCGGCAACGACGCCGCAAGCGGCACGCGCTCTGCCCCGGCCAGGACGCCCAGATCGCAGAGAAAGAGGGATACGCCGGTCTGGCCAACGCGACCAGCACGCCTTGGCCGACGCTGTCGTCGCCGATCAGCACATGGCGCGGCAGGCAGCGCGCGACCTCGAAGGTCGCATGGCGTTCGGCCAGGTCAGTGGCGGCGTACAGCCGCACTCCATCGGCGCACGGCTGCCCGGCCTGGGGCGTGCCCAGGGCGCGGATGGGTGGCTAGGTGTCTAGCGCGAAGGCCATAGCCGTCGCCACCATGGCGGCGTTTGCGGCGCTATGGCACCCGCATGTCGCTGCGCCACAGCCTCGGCATGACGCGACAGCAGCAGCGGAAGTGCCGTCGCCCGCCAGAACACCAGGCTGACGTATCCCGAGGACATGCCGCCATGGCTGAGGCGCGGCACGAAGACCGACTCGACGGATGTGTCGTCCAGCGTCGTGCCGACCAGGCGCACGAAGGTGTCGGCGAGCAGCGCCTCGCACTGCGTGGCCGTCGCCGGCAACGGCACGCCGGCCAGGGTCGACGCCATCTCTTCCCACAGATACGGATCGCCACGGCCGCCCCATCTGCTCGGCTCGTCCTGGAACAGGCCCGCCATGTCACCGATCGCGGTCATCGTTCTGCTGGCCTGCGGGCGCGCCGCTGCACTCAGTACGCGAACTCGCGGAACACGTGGTCGATGTCGCCCTGCCAGGCGCCGTGGTACAGCGCCAGCTTGCGCTCGGCCGCGGTCTCGCCGCCATGCAGGATTTCCACCAGCGGTTCGAGGAAGCGCGATTCGTCCTGGCCGTCGCGGTTCAGGCGCGCGCGCCGGCGCAGGCCGGACAGGGCGATCTTCACCGCCTCGGCAGCCAGGTCCTGCACGGTGCCGTTGCGGAACGGCAGCTTCAGCGCCTGCTTCGGCACGCCGTCGCGCAGCGCGTGGCGTTCGACCAGGCTGAAATCCTTGACCAGGTCCCAGGCCGCACCCAGCGCCGCATCGTCGTACAGCAGGCCGACCCAGAACGCCGACAGCGCGCACAGCCGGCCCCACGGACCGGCGTCGGCGCCGCGCATTTCCAGGTACTTCTTCAGGCGCACTTCCGGGAAAGCGGTGGTCATGTGGTCGGACCAGTCGCGCAGCGTCGGCAACGCACCGGGCAACGCCGGCAACTTGCCCTGCAGGAAATCGCGGAAGCTCTGCCCGCTGGCGTCGATGTAGGTGCCATCGCGGTAGGAGAAGTACATCGGCACGTCGAGCAGATAGTCGACGTAGCGCTCGTAGCCGAAGCCGTCCTCGAACACGAAGTCGAGCATGCCGGTGCGGTCGGCGTCGGTGTCGGTCCAGATATGCGAGCGGTAGCTGAGGTAGCCGTTGGGCTTGCCCTCGGCGAACGGCGAGTCGGCGAACAGCGCGGTGGCGATCGGCTGCAGCGCCAGCGACACGCGGAACTTCCTGATCATGTCCGCTTCGCTGGCGTAATCCAGGTTGACCTGCACCGTGCAGGTGCGCGTCATCATGTCCAGGCCGAGCGAACCGACCTTGGGCATGTAGCGCTTCATGATCTGGTAGCGGCCCTTGGGCATCCACGGCATCTCGTCGCGGCGCCACTTCGGCTGGAAGCCCATGCCGAGGAAACCCAGGCCCAGTTCGTCGGCGACCTGCTTGACCTCGTTGAGGTGGCTGCCCACTTCGACGCAGGTGTCGTGGATGGTCGGCAGCGGCGCGCCGGACAGTTCCAGCTGACCGGCCGGCTCCAGCGTCACCGAGGCGCCATCGCGCAGCAGGGCGATGGTGTGCCCGGCTTCGCGCACCGGCTCCCAGCCGAAGCGGGTCAGGCCCAGCAGCAAGGCCTCGATGCCGCGCTCGCCGTCGAAGGTCGGCGGCCGCAGGTCGTCCAGCCGGAAGCCGAACTTCTCGTGCTCGGTGCCGATGCGCCACTGCGCTTCGGGTTTTTCTCCGGAGGCAAGCACCTCGACCAGTTCGGCGCGGTCGGTGATCGGCGTCTCGGCAACGTGGCTGGGGCTCGACAAGGGCAGGACTCGCACGGCGGGTGAGGCGATGTGGGGACCATCCCCTGCCATCGCAAGGCCCGCACTATAGCGTGCCAAGGGCGCGGCCCGCGTCGCTACCGGCGGCACTGCAGCATTCCATGGCCGCGCCGCTGACGGCGTCGAGAGTGAGACGCAGCAAGCGTTCGCGGCGCCGGCTCGGCTAGGCTGCGGTCTCCTTCCCGCTCCGCCGCAGGCAGCGCCATGCGCCCGACCCACTCCGAACGCCATCGCACCGACCGCGCCGGCTGGCTGCGCGCGGCCGTGCTCGGTGCCAACGACGGCATCCTGTCCGTGGCCGGCCTGGTGGTCGGCGTCGCCAGCAGCGGCGCGTCGGCGGCCACGGTGCTGACCACCGGCATCGCCGGCCTGGTGGCCGGCGCGATGTCGATGGCCGCCGGCGAATACGTGTCGGTGCAATCGCAGGCCGATACCGAGCGCGCCGACCTGGCGCTGGAACGCCGCGAGCTGCACGAGGACCCGCAGAGCGAACTGGACGAACTCACCGCGATCTATCGCCAGCGCGGGCTGGAACCCGGCCTGGCCCGCCAGGTCGCCGAGCAGTTGACCGCGCACGATGCGCTGGGCGCGCACGCGCGCGACGAACTCGGCATCACCGAGAGCCTGCGCGCACGTCCGCTGCAGGCGGCGGCCGCGTCGGCGGCGGCGTTCTGCACCGGCGCCGCACTGCCGATCGTGGCCG
>NZ_AQOK01000241.1:0-3978 GCF_000364645.1 Xanthomonas sp. SHU 308
CGCCCACGCCGCGCCGCGCTGGCGTCTGACCGCGGCCGCCGCGGTGTGCGCGGTGGCGGTGCTGGTCGGCTGGGCCTGGCCGCGCAGCCAGACCTACCGCACCGCGCTCGGCGAACAACGCAGCGTGCAACTGGCCGACGGCAGCACGGTGCGGCTCAATGCGCAGACCCAGGTACGCGCCACGCTGACCCCCTGGAGCCGAAAGCTGCAGTTGCTGCAGGGCCAGGCCAGTTTCGTGGTCGCCGCCGACCGGCGCCCGCTGCAGGTGCAGGCCGGGGGCCTGCGCGTGGAAGATATCGGCACCACCTTCGACATCGCCCTGCACCCCGACCAGGCGCGCATCGAGGTCTCGGCCGGACGCGTGCACGTGTGGCGCCAGGACCGTCCGCAACAGCCGATGCTGGCCGATCTCGGCGCCGGCCAGAGCGCGCGCATCGACACCGCCGATGGCCGGGTCGAACTGGGCAACGAGGACGTCGCGGCGATGCACGCGTGGTGGCAACACCGCATCGTGTTCCGCGACGAACCGCTGGCCAATGTCGCCGAGGATTTCAACCGGCTCAACCGCACCCGCCTGCTGATCGACGACGCCGACGCCGGGGCGATGCGGCTGACCGGCAACCTGCGTGGCGACGACGTCGCCGCGTTGCGCGCCTTCCTGGATGCGCAGCCGACATTGCAGGTGCGCACCAGCGCCGACGGCATCCACGTGCGCAGCCGCACGCCGACACAGGCGCGCCTGCAGTAGCGCGGCAGCTGCGTCGCGCGCACTGCGCGGCGCACGCATCCTTCAAACCAGACGGCCGGCACGCCATCAGCGCGTCACATGCATCGTGCACGCACGCATCCGTGCGCGCACGCGAAGCCAGCACCCCCACGCACGTGTCACAGAAAATTCATCGAAAAACGGTGCCCGATCTTCGTCGTCGCGCCTCGTAGTCCGGGGACAGCGCAGGCAAACGCCCATGGGCGATGCCGCGCGCACCACCACCCCCGCTCTCACAGGACCCGACGATGCGCCGCACCCTGTTCCTTTCCATCGCCCTCGCCCTGCACGCCGGCGTCGCCGTTGCGCAGACCGCGCCCATCGCGGTCGAGGCGATTCCCGCGCAGCCGCTGGCGCGCGCGCTCAATGCGCTGTCGCGGCAGACCGGCCTGCAGTTCGTCTATGCCGCCGGCAGCACCGGCAACCCGCAGACCCATGGCAGCCGCGCTGGCGCGGCGCCAGAACAGGCGCTGCAGCAACTGCTCGACGGCACCGGCCTGCGCTACCGTTTCCTCACCCCGACCACGGTGACGATCGAGGCAGCGAGCGCGCCGGCGGAAACAGCGGCCACTGCACCGGCGGCGATGGCGGCCGCACCGACGCCGGCACCGGTGACGTCGGCGGATGCGCCGGTCAAGCAACTGGACAGCATCCAGGTGCTCGGCAGCTACGCCGGCAGCCTCAGCGCCGCGCTGCGCGATAAGCGCTACGCCGACAGCGTGGTCGACGTGATCGCCGCCGAGGACATCGGCAAGCTGCCGGCGCAGAACGTGGCCGAAGCGCTGCAGCGCGTGCCCGGCGTGTCGATCGTGCGCGACCGCGGCGAAGGCGTGTACGTGCGCGTGCGCGGCCTCGGCCCCAACTTCCAGGTGACCACGCTCAACGGCCAGACCATGGCGGTCAACGAGAACGTGCGCACCTCCGGCCAGACCGGCCGCCAGTTCCGCTACGACACCCTGCCGGCGGAACTGGTCGCCGGCCTGGACGTGATCAAGAGCCCCACCGCCGACCTGGACGAAGGCGCGATCGGCGGCATCGTCAACGTGCGCACGTTCCGCCCGCTGGAACTGGGTAAAACGCTCACCAACGTGTCGCTGGAGTCGAGCCAGGCGCAGCGCACCCACGCCAACGATCCGCGCGTGTCCGGCCTGTTCAACTGGGTCAACGCCGACGGCACCTTCGGCCTGCTGCTGTCCGGCGCCTACGCGCAGCGCAGCCTGCGCCAGGACCGGGTCAACGAAGTGAGCTGGGACTACTACCGCAACGGCGTGCCGGGCGTGCCTGGCGCCAACTACGTGCCCACCGGCCTGCGCCCGACGCTGGAACTGGAGCAGCGCGAACGCACCGGCATCGCCGCCTCGCTGCAGTGGAAGCCGAGCGCGGCCTGGGAAACCAACCTGGACCTGCTCTACGCCAAGCAGACCGTGCACTACGACGAATACAGCCTGGGCGTGGGCTTCGACAGCCTGGCCAAGCTCAGCAACCTGCGCGTGGCGCATGGCGGCGTCGCCGGCTTCGACTACCGCAACGGCCAGGTGCAGATCTCGCGCGAGACCTCCGGGATCACCGACGACAACCGCAGCGCGCGCCTGTCCAGCACCTGGAGCGGCGATGCGTGGACGCTGGGCGCGGTGGCGTTCCACTCGCAGGCGCACAGCTACGACTCCGATCCGATCCGGCGCACGCGCCTGCGCAGCGGCACCAACCTGTCGATGCGCGTGGACATGCCGCAGGCCGATGGCGACGACGTGCCCGACTGGCGCTTCACCAACGGCTTCGACCCGACCAACCCGGCCAGCGTGGCCGGGCGCCGCCTGGAGTGGCGCGAGATCGATGCGCGCGACAAGGAGGACGCGCTGCAGCTCGACGCCAAGCGCGCGCTCGGCGACGGCTTCTTTCGCGAGCTCAAGTTCGGCGCCAAGTACCGGCAGCGCTCGCGCACCTACGATCGCGCCGACCTGCTGCTGACCAGCATCGCCGGGGTGCGCTTCCCGGCCGGCAACTTCACCGCGCTGCCGGTGGACGACATGCTGACCGACGCCAACGGCAACCTGCCGCGGCAGTGGCTGGCGCCGATCGAATCGCGCTTCTTCGGTACCTGGCCGACCGCCGCGGACCTGGTCAACACGCCGAACAGCGCCGACCTGCAGAACTCCTACGAGGTGAAGGAGAAGATCGGCTCGGCCTATGCGATGGCCGACTTCGGCGGCGACCTGGCCGGCCGCGCGCTGCGCGGCAACCTCGGCGTGCGCCTGGTGCGCACCGAGCAGACCACCGACGGTCATGCCGACGTCAACGGCAGCGCGCAACCGGTGCACTTCGAACGCAGCTACAGCAACGCACTGCCCTCGTTCAACGCGGCCTGGGACGTGCGCGAGGACATGGTGCTGCGCAGTTCCGCGGCCAAGGTCATCACCCGTCCCGACCTCACCGACCTGTCGTCCAAGCTCACCTTCAATTCCAGCGGCGAGATCCTCACCGCCAGCGGCGGCAATCCGTCGCTGCGTCCGTTCGAGGCCTGGCAGTACGACCTGACCTTCGAGTGGTACATCGACGGCACCTCGGCGCTGACCGGCGGCGTGTTCTACAAGGACATCTCGCGCTTCATCCAGACCCAGATGTCGAACCTGCAGTACCAGGGCCAGACCTACCTGCTCTCGTCCAAGACCAACGGCAGCCAGGCCAGCGTCAAGGGCGTGGAAGTGGCCTACCAGCAGGTCTTCGCCGGCCTGCCGGCGCCGCTGGACGGGCTGGGCATGCAGCTCAACTACACCTGGACCGACAGCGAGGCCACCTATCGCGACGGCAGCCGCACCTTCACCGACATCCTCGAAGGCGTGGCCAAGAACACCTACAACGCGGTGCTGTTCTACGAGAAGGGACCGCTGATGGCGCGGGTGAGCTACGGCTGGAGCGACGACATCGTCAATGCGGTCGGTACCGCCAACGTCGCCACGCTCAACAGCGACAAGTTCGGCAGCCTCGACGCGAACGTGGCCTGGAAGGTCAACGACACCCTGTCGGTGTTCGTCAACGCGATCAATCTCACCGGTGCGGTGCAGCGCCAGTACGTCGGCGACCGCCTGTTCGGCGGCTACACCGACTACGGCCGCACCTGGTCGGTGGGCTTGCGCGCACGTTTCTGATCCGCCGCGCTGCCGCCCACGCGCGGCAGCCAGCCCGCCCCGCGGCCTGCATCGCCGCGGTCGCCC
>NZ_AQOK01000242.1:0-8497 GCF_000364645.1 Xanthomonas sp. SHU 308
GGCGTCGGCCTGGCCCGCGCCCAGGCGCAGCGCGGCCACGCGCGGCGCCAGTCTGGCCACCAGCGCGTCGGCCAGCGCGTCGCCCACGCACACCGCCACCGAGATCGCCATGCAACGTTCGCCGGCCGAGCCGTAGCCGGCCCCGAGCAGGGCGTCGGCGACATCGTCCAGGTCGGCATCCGGCAGCACCACCAGGTGATTCTTGGCCCCGCCCAGCGCCTGCACGCGCTTGCCCAGCGCACTGCCGCGCGCGTACAGGTCGGCGGCCACCGCAGTGGAGCCGACGAAGCTCAGCGCCTGCACCTGCGGGTGCGCCAGCAGTGCGTCCACCGCCGGTTTGGCGCCGTGCACCACGTTGCACACGCCGGCCGGCAATCCGGCCTCGTGCAGCCATTCGGCCAGGAGCAGCGACGCCGAGGGCGCGTGTTCGGAGGGCTTGAGCACGAAGCTGTTGCCGCAGGCCAATGCCACCGGCAGCATCCACAGCGGCACCATCGCCGGGAAGTTGAACGGGGTGACGCCGGCCACCACGCCCAGCGGCGCGTATTCGCTCCAGGCGTCCACGCCGCGGCCGACGTCGTGCGAATGCTCGCCCTTGAGCAGGTGCGGGATGCCGCAGGCGAACTCCACCACCTCCATGCCGCGGACCACTTCGCCGCGCGCATCGGTGACGGTCTTGCCGTGCTCGGCGCTGATGCAGCGGGCCAAGGCGTCGGCATGGCGTTCCAGCAGTTCGCGGAAGCGGAACAGCACCCGCGCGCGCTGCAGCGGCGGCGTCGCCGCCCAGCCGGGGAAGGCGGCACCGGCGGCACGCACCGCCATCTCCACCGCATGCGCGGCGCCCAGCGGCACATGGCGCTGGACGGCGCCTGTGGCCGGGTCGAAGACCTCGGCGTGCTCGTCGCCGCGGAAGGCGACGGGCTGGCCGTCGATGTAGTGGGACAGGGTGTCGCGCATCGTGCTCGATCCTCGGATGGACAGCGTCAGCCCAGCGCGTCCAGCGGCCGCACGAACTCCTGGCCCAGCGCCTGCGCCACCGCGCGGTGGGTGAGCTTGCCGGCGTGCACGTTGAGGCCGTTGCGCAGGTCCTGGTCGTCGCGCAGCGCCTGCAGCCCGTGTTCGGCCAGCAGCAGCACGAACGGCAGGGTGGCGTTGGTCAGGGCGAAGGTGGAGGTGCGGGCGACGCCGCCGGGCATGTTGGCCACGCAGTAGTGCACGATGCCGTCGACCTCGTAGGTCGGCTGCTGGTGCGTGGTCGGGTGGCTGGTCTCGAAGCAGCCGCCCTGGTCGATCGCCACGTCCACCAGCACCGAGCCGGGCCGCAGCAGCGCCAGTTGCTCGCGCGACACCAGCTTGGGCGCGGCGGCGCCGGGGATCAGCACCGCACCGATCACCAGGTCGGTGTGCGGCAGGCACTGCTCGATCGCATCGCGGGTGGAGTACAGCGTGGTCAGTTGCTGGCCGTAGAGTTCGTCCAGGTACTTGAGCCGCTCCAGCGAGCGGTCCAGCACGGTCACCCGCGCGTGCAGGCCCATCGCCATGCGTGCGGCGTTGATGCCGACCACGCCGCCGCCGATCACCAGCACCTGCGCCGGCTTGACACCGGGCACGCCGCCGAGCAGCACGCCGGAGCCGCCCTGTGCCTTTTCCAGCGCATGCGCCCCGGCTTGGATCGCCATGCGCCCGGCGACCTCGCTCATCGGCGCCAGCAGCGGCAGGCCGCCGTGGCCGTCGGTGACGGTCTCGTAGGCGATGGCGGTGCAGCCGGAGCGCTGCAGCGCCGCGGCCTGCTGCGGATCCGGCGCCAGGTGCAAGTAGGTGAACAGCAGTTGCCCGGGGCGCAGCATCGCGCATTCCTCCGGCTGCGGCTCCTTGACCTTGACGATCATCTCGGCCTGCGCGAACACGCTGGCCGCATCCTCGGCGATGCGTGCGCCGGCGCGCTCGTACTCGGCATCGGTCAGGCCGATGGACTGGCCGCCGCCGCGCTGCACCAGCACCTGGTGGCCGTGCAGCACCAGTTCGCGCACTCCGGACGGGGTCAGCCCGATCCGGTACTCGTGGTTCTTGATCTCTTTCGGAACGCCGACCAGCATGAGCGGTTCTCCAGGCAGACGCAGCGCGTGGGGAGCGCGGGCGGTGGGTTGGGTGAGGGAGGGGTCAGGGCGTGCTGCGGATCATGTCCGCCAGCACCGCGAAGATGCGCTCGATGTGCGTGGCCTCCACGATCAGCGGCGGCGACAGCGCGATGGTGTCGCCGGTGACGCGGATCAGCAGGTCGCCTTCATGGAAGCAGCGCTCGAAGATCTCGTAGGCGCGCGCGCCGGGCGCATCCTTGCGCGGCGCCAGTTCGATCGCGCCGATCAGGCCGAAATTGCGGATGTCGATGACGTGCGGCAGGTCGCGCAGCCGATGGATCGCCTCCTCCCACACCGGACCCAGCTCGATCGCCTTGTCGAACAACTGTTCCTCGGCATAGGTGTCCAGCGTCGCCAGCGCGGCGGCGCAGGCCAGCGGATGGCCGGAGTAGGTATAGCCGTGGAACAGGTCGATGGCGTTGGCCGCACCGTGCGCGAAGGCCTCGTGGATGGCGTGGGACACGAACACCGCGCCCATCGGCACGCAGCCGTTGGTCAGGCCCTTGGCGGTGGTGATCATGTCCGGGGTCACCCCGAAGCGCTGCGCGGCGAAGGCGTGGCCGACGCGGCCGTAGCCGGTGATGACCTCGTCGAAGATCAGCAGGATGCCGTGCTTGTCGCACAGTTCGCGGATGCGCTGCAGGTAGCCGTGTGGCGGCAGCACCACCCCGGCCGAGCCGGAGATCGGCTCGATGATCACCGCGGCGATGGTGGAGGCATCGTGCAGCGTCACCAGCCGTTCCAGGTCCTCGGCCAGTTCCGCGCCATGCGTCGGCAGGCCGCGCGAGAACGCATTGCGCTCCAGGTCGAGCGTGTGCCGCAGATGGTCCACGCCCGGCAGCAGCGGGCCGAACGCCTTGCGGTTGTTCGGCAGGCCGCCGACCGAAATGCCGCCGAAGCCGACCCCGTGGTAGCCCTTCTCGCGGCCGATGAAGCGCGTGCGCTGGCCCTCGCCGCGGGCGCGGTGGTAGGCGAGCGCGATCTTCAGCGCGGTGTCCACCGACTCGGAGCCGGAGTTGGTGTAGAACACGTGGTCCAGGCCCGGCGGCGCCAGTTCCACCAGCCGCTCGGCCAGCACGAACGGCAACGGCGAGCCCATCTGGAAGGTCGGCGCGAAATCCAGCGTGGCGATCTGCCGTGCCACCGCCTCGACGATGCGCGGCCGCGCGTGGCCGGCGTTGCAGCACCACAGGCCGGCGGTGCCGTCGAGGATCTGGCGCCCGTCCACGCTGCGGTAGTGCATGCCCTCGGCCGAGGCCAGCAGCCGCGGCCGCGCCTTGAACTGGCGGTTGGCGGTGAACGGCATCCAGAACGCCTCCAGCGTGTCCGGCGCGCGGGTGGCCTGCGCGGCGTAATGGTCGGACAGCGCCTGGGACGAGAGGGGCGGCTGAGGGCGCATCGCAGGCTCCACGCGAGGGATGTTGAAAAAACTTTACACCATGGCGCTGCGCCGGGTGTGACCCGGCGTGTCGCAATTCGCGCGAATCGGGCGGGCTTTTCCTGGTTGCGCCGCAACACGGGCGCGCCGCCCGAAATTGACCGTCCGGGGCGGGTGTGTAAAGTATCCGGCAACACCGCCACCGGCGTTCCCATTCGCGATGGATATCGGCGCCCGCCTGCATCGGGTTCGCACCGCCCACGGCCTGAGCCAGCGCGAGTTGGCCAAGCGGGTGGGCGTGACCAACAGCACCATCTCGCTGATCGAGCAGAACAAGGTCAGCCCGTCGGTCAGTTCGCTGAAGAAGGTGCTGGACGGCATCCCGATCTCGCTGGCCGAATTCTTCACCCAGGACCTGGACGCCGGCGCGGCCGATGCGCCGTTCTACCGCGCCGACGAACTGCCCGACGTCGGCAGCGACGGCATCCACTACTACCTGGTCGGCCAGCATCGCCCGCAGCGGCAGATGTGCATCCTGCGCGAGGTGATGCCGCCGGGCAGCGACACCGGCAGCGCGATGCTGGTGCACGACGGCGAAGAGGGCGGGGTGGTGGTGGCCGGCGAGGTGGAGATCACCGTCGGCAGCCAGGTGCGGGTGCTGCGCGCCGGCGAGGGCTACTATTTCGAAAGCCGGGTACCGCACCGCTTCCGCAACGTCGGCCGCGACACCGCGGTGCTGGTCAGCGCCAATACGCCGGCCACATTCTGAGCCGAATGCGCGCCGCGCCGCCGCCGGCCGTCGCGTGCTTTCGATCCTTCCGCCGCAGCAGGAGTTCCCGATGACCGCACCCCGCACCCGCGACGCCTGGCAGGCGCTGGCCGACACGCTGCGTCCGCGGACCCAGGCCTTCATCGACGGCCGCTACGTCGATGCCGCCAGTGGCAAGACCTTCGACTGCATCAGCCCGATCGACGGCCGCCTGCTCGGCCGCGTGGCCGAGGGCGAGGCCGCGGACATCGACCGCGCGGTCGCCGCGGCGCGGCGTAGTTTCGAGGCCGGGCACTGGTCGCAGGCCAAGCCCGCGCAGCGCAAGAAGACCCTGCTGGCGCTGGCCCAACTGGTCGAACGCCATGCCGACGAACTGGCCTTGCTGGAATCGCTGGACATGGGCAAGCCGGTGCGCGATGCGCGCGCGGTGGACCTGGCGGCGACGGTGCGCTGCCTGTCCTGGACCGCCGAAGCGGTGGACAAGCTCTACGGCGAAGTGGCGCCGACCGGGCAGGACGAACTGGGCCTGATCACCCGCGAGCCGCTGGGCGTGGTCGGCGCGATCGTGCCGTGGAATTTCCCGCTGCTGATGGCCGCATGGAAGATCGCCCCGGCGCTGGCCGCCGGCAACTCGGTGGTACTGAAACCGTCGGAGAAATCGCCGCTGAGCGCGTTGCGCCTGGCCGAACTGGTCGCCGAGGCGGGTATTCCCGACGGCGTATTCAACGTGGTGCCGGGCTTCGGCAAGGGGGCCGGCGAGCCGCTGGCGCTGCACATGGACGTGGACGGGCTGGTGTTCACCGGCTCCACCGCGGTCGGCCGGCGCCTGCTGCAGTGCGCCGGGTTGTCGAACATGAAACGCGCGTACATGGAATGCGGCGGCAAGAGCCCGAACCTGGTGTTCGCCGATGCGCCGGATCTGGAGCAGGCGGCGCAGGCGGCGGCGATGGCGATCTTCTACAACCAGGGCGAGGTCTGCACCGCGGCCTCGCGTCTATTGGTGCAACGCTCGATCAAGGATGCCTTCGTCGAACGCGTGGTCGCCGCCGGCCGCGCGCTGCAGCCGCGGCATCCGTTCGACGACGACGCGGCGATGGGCGCGCTGGTGGACGAGACCCAGACCCACCGCGTGCTCGACTACATCGCCCGCGGCAACGCCGAAGGCGCGCGCCTGCTGCTCGGCGGCAAGCGCGTGGAGGTGGTGCCCGGCGGCTGCTACGTGGAGCCGACCATCTTCGACGAGGTCGGCCACGAACACACCATCGCCCGCGAGGAGATCTTCGGCCCGGTGCTGTCGGTGATCGCCTTCGACGACGAGGCGCACGCCCTGCGCATGGCCAACGACAGCGACTACGGACTGGCGGCGGGCGTATGGACCCGCGACATCGGCCGCGCGCACCGCGTGGCGCGCAAGCTGCGTGCCGGCAGCGTGTGGGTGAACTACTGGGACGGCGGCGACATGACCGCCCCGTTCGGCGGCTACAAGCAATCGGGCAACGGCCGCGACAAGTCGCTGCACGCCTTCGACAAGTACACGGAGATGAAGGCGACGTGGATCAATCTGGGTGAGTAGCGGGGATTCGGGATTGGGGATTCGGGATTGGTGAAAAGTGGGGTTGCGGCTGCGGATGTCGTAGGAGCGTCTTCAGCGGCGATGGGCGTTTCCGGTAGTGCTCATCGCGGCTGAAGCCGCTCCTGCAACGCCGGGGGCGTTCCAGGTCGCGGCGCAGCCACTCATCCCCGATCCCGACTCCCCAATCCCGGCTCCCGCTCCACCCGGCACGCGAAACAGCCCTGCCGCGCATGATGCAGATGCAGGTAGCGCACCTGCGGGTCGGCGAAGGCGCAGGCGATCGCGGTGGCGATGCGTTCGCCCGGCTGCACGTCGGCGGCGATCAGCATGTCGCCAGCGTCGTAACCGCGCAGCGAGATCAGGCGGCGGACGATGGCATCGGGTACCTCGCCCGGCGCCGGTGCGGCGGTGGCGACGTGGCGGCGCACGTAGATCGGGCCGGCGGCGCGGTACGGGGTCTGCGCGGGCTGGTGCAGGTAGTGCAGCAACAGCAGTTCCTCGCCGGGCCGCGCGTCCTCCAGGCTGATCCGGCAGGGGTAGCCGAGCGCGCTGTCGGCGCGGAGGCGCCGCGCGTGACGTGCCTGCAGCTGTGCGTCGTCGAGGTCGAACAGCAGGGCAAACGCGGCGGCCGGCAGGCCGACGCAACGGAAGCTGGACATGGGCGCTCCAGGAACGGATGGAGCGCGCAGCGTGCCGGTCGGCGTGCCGCCATGCCGGCCGCATTCGGACACGGCACTGGTCACGCCTGGCATCCGGCATGGAGGCGGTGGCGCCTGGCGTCTCGGTGGCGGCGTTCGCAGCGCGCGGCGGCGGGTGAGGGGCGCGACGTACGTGCGAGGGTCGTCCTACCCGTCGGCCCGCATGGCGACGCTACGCGCACGAGCACGCAGGCCTTGCGTGCGTGGCGGTCCGCGTCGGCGCCAAGCGGATCGGTGGCAGCGCTGCGGCAACCGGCGGCGGGCAGTCGTTCTAGGTCGATTGACCTAGTCGCATTGCTGGCATTAGGATGATTGTCCTAAGGGGCTTGGCCTGATCGGGGGGATGAAGATGGACACGCGCGCACGCATCGTCGCCGAGGCCGACCGCCTGTTCTACGCGCAGGGCTATGCGGCCACCTCGTTCGCCGATGTCGCCGATGCGGTCGGCATCTCCCGCGGCAACTTCTATCACCACTTCAAGAGCAAGGACGCGATCCTGGATGCGGTGATCGCGCTGCGTCTGGAACGGACCCAGGCGATGCTGCAGGGCTGGGAAGACGCAGCGGTGGCACCCGCCGACGGCATTCGCCAATTCATCCAGATCGTTGTGCGCAACCAGGCGTCGATCATGCGCCATGGCTGCCCGGTGGGAAGCTTGTGCGGAGAGTTGTCCAAGCTCGAGCACCCTGCGCGGGCGCAGGCCACGCAGCTGTTCGGCCTGTTCCGCCAGTGGCTGCGCCGGCAGTTCGAACGCCTTGGGCGTAGCGCCGAGGCCGATGCGCTGGCCATGCACGTGCTGGCCTTCAGCCAGGGCGTGGCGGTGCTGGCGCAGGCGTTCGGCGATGCGGATTTCGTCCAGCGCGAGGTCGGGCGCATGCAGGCCTGGCTCGACGCGGTTGCCGCCGCGCCGGCAGCCACGTGATCGGCGTTGTTTTCCTCTTTTCCATTCGCAGGAGCGTGCTCATGTTCATCGTGTTGTTGCGTTTTGCCGCCGATCGCAGTCAGGCCGGGCCGTTGCTGCAGGCGCATGTGCAGTGGTTGCAGCAGGGCTTCGACGATGGCGTGTTCGCGCTGGCCGGGAGCCTGCCGCCGCAGGCCGGCGGCGCGATCCTGGCGCATGGCCTGAGCCGCGCCGACCTCGAGCGCCGGCTGCAGGCGGACCCGTTCGTCGCGGCCGGCGTGGTGCGCAGCGAAATCGTCGAGGTGGCGCCGGCCAAGGCCGCACCCGGCCTCGAGTTCCTGCTGGCATGAGCCGGCGTCGCGGCATCGACAGGACCTGCGCATGAACGCCACCATTCCTGGCCCCGACGGTCGCCCGCGTTGCCGCTGGTGCGCGGCGGCGCCGGAGTTCTTCCACTACCACGACAGCGAGTGGGGGTTTCCGGTCGACGACGACCGCCGCCTGTTCGAGAAGCTGTGCCTGGAAGGATTCCAGTCCGGGTTGAGCTGGCGCACCATCCTGGCCAAGCGCGAGAACTTCCGCGCGGCCTTCCTCGACTTCGATTACCAGCGCCTTGCCTTATTCGACGACCGCGACGTGGCGCGGCTGCTGCAGGATCCCGGGATCGTCCGCCACCGCGGCAAGATCGAGGCGGCCATCCACAATGCGCGCATGGCCCAGGCGCTGGTGCGGCAGGAAGGGTCGCTGGCGGCGTTCGTCTGGCGCTACGAGGCGCCGGCGGCGGACACGGCGCAAACGCGCGCGACCTCGCCCGAATCGGTGGCGTTGTCGAAGGCGCTGAAGGCGCGCGGCTGGAAGTTCGTCGGGCCGACCACGGTGTATGCCTTCATGCAGGCCATGGGCCTGGTCAACGATCACGCCGAGGACTGCGTGGTGCGTGCGCAGGTGGAACGGGCGCGGACGCGTTTCCGCCGCCCGTGAGCGGCGGATGCGCGGGCCCGGCCGCTCGTGGCGGGCGGGCCGCGATGGCGGCGCGTCCG
>NZ_AQOK01000243.1:0-3895 GCF_000364645.1 Xanthomonas sp. SHU 308
CTGCGCCGGCGGTGCTGGAGGCGGCGAGGCCGGCGCTGCCGTTGCCGCCGGCCAGCCAGCGATCGGCGAGCAGCAGCGGGATCCCGGTCGCCACCATCACCAGCAGGCCCAGCGCGACCCCGGCCACGCCGGCATGGGCGACCATGCGCAGGTCCAGGGTATTGCCCAGGGCGAAGGCGAAGAACGGGATCAGTGCCGGCACCGCCCGCGCGAACAGGGCGCGCAGCGCCGGGTCCAGGTTGCCGAGCGCGAAACCGGCCAGCAGCGGCAGCACCGCGCCGAGCAGCAGCCGCGGTTCGAAGTTGGCGACGCCGGCGGTGCCGAGGATCAGCATGGTCACCAGCGGCCCGGATTCCAGCGACATCAGCGCCATCGCCCCGGCCTCGCCGCGGCGGCCGTACTGCTGCATGAGTGCGGCGAACAGGCCGGCATTGGTCATGTCCATCGCCGCGACCAGCGCCAGCACCGACATGCCGCTCCAGATGCCGGCGACGATGCCGCCGGGCGGCAACAGTCGCGCGGCGATCACCGCGGTCAGCCACGCCACCGCGATCTTGGTCAGCACCAGCACGCCGGAGGCGCGCAGCACGCGGCCGCCGCTGCGCAGCCGGATCGAGGCGCCCAGGCAGAAGCACCACACCGCCAGGATCGGCAGCAGCCCGCCGATCAGGCCCTGGGTGAAGGAGCCGAACCAGGCGCCGGCCTGCGGCCACAGGGTGTGGCAGAGCGCGCCGAGCAGCAGCGGCGCCAGCATCATGCCGCCGGGAAGACGTTCGAGCGTGTGCTTGATCCGCATCGAGGGACTCCGCGTGTGCAGGCGCGGCCCGCGGCCGCGGCCCGGCGACGGCGCCGGACGGGCGGTGTTGTACCGCAGTGCGGCGACCGCCAGGTGTCGCCGGCCATGCGCGGTCGAGGCCCGGTTCAGCCGTCTTGCGACCGCGGCGTCGGCGGTCGCGCTTGCGCCGTGCCGGGCGTCGCGTGCGCGTGGCCCAGCGCGTCACGCCTGAGCGGCGGACCCGAGGATCTTCAGCAGGGCCATCGCCGCCGCGGGATTGCGTTCCTTGGCGGCGCTGATGAAGTAGACGAAGACCTCGCGCGGCGTGGTCTTGGCCACGGCCGTATCGGCGTGCGGCAGCGCCTGC
This sequence comes from Xanthomonas sp. SHU 308, assembly GCF_000364645.1. Classification (NCBI taxonomy): domain Bacteria; kingdom Pseudomonadati; phylum Pseudomonadota; class Gammaproteobacteria; order Lysobacterales; family Lysobacteraceae; genus Xanthomonas; species Xanthomonas sp. SHU 308. The sequence continues at coordinate 1,143 of NZ_AQOK01000243.1, forward strand.
GGATCCTCGCCGCGGCGCCAAGCTTGCGCGTGCGCGGCCCAGGCCTGCAGTTCCTTGGGCGGGTAGCCATGGGCGAGGTCGGCGCGACTGCGCATCAGCCGCGCATAGACGAAGTCGGCGCCCAGGTCGGCGAAGGAGGGGAACTCGGGCGAATCGGTGAACACCGTGGCCACGCCGTGCCGGCGCGTCAGGTGCAGCAGTTCCGGTCCGACGCAGGCCGGATCGCGCACTTCCAGCACGTGGCGCAGACGGCGTCCGTCGGTCCTGCGCGGCAGCAGGTCCAGGAACGCGGCCAGGTCGTCCAGGTCCAGGCGGTGGCCGTGCTCGAACTGCCACAGCAGCGGGCCGAGGCGGTCGCCGAGGCTGGCGATGCCGCCGACGAAATCCTCGATCTGCGTGCCGGCGCCGGCCAGCCGCCGCAAGGCAGTGATGCGCTTGGGCGCCTTGGCCGAGAACAGGAAGCCCGGCGGCGTCTCGTCGCGCCAGCGCGCATAGGTCTCCGGCTTCTGCGCACCGTAGTAGGTGCCGTTGATCTCGATGCTGGTGACGTGGCGACTGGCGTATTCCAGTTCGCGGCGCTGCACCAGGCCCTGCGGATAGAACATGCCGCCGCGCCATGGTGCGTAGGTCCAGCCGCCGATGCCGACGCGGATGCCGTCCGGCGCGGCCGGGGCGGAGTCGAAGAGGTCGTTCATGCGGGCGTGTCCGGCGGCAGGCGGGGAGCGATTGTGCCGCAGCGCGGCGTTGCGGGGTGTGGTCGTGGGCGTCAGTGGCCTGGTGGCGTCGCTGGGCGGCGCGCGGCGTGTGCCTGTGCCGCGTGTTCGTCGCCTGCGCGATGGCGTGCGCCATGCGTGCGTGCAGGGCGGGAATGGCCGCCAACTCCGCTGGCCGCTGCGTGCGAGTTGGACGTTGGCAGTAGCGGCCACCCGCGTCTGGACCGCATCTGGCACTACGCGGCGTCGCAGCGGCGCGCCTTGGTCCGCCGCAAACGGCCCGGCAGGCTCTACACTCGCCGGGACGCGCGCGCCAGTGTGCGGCCTTGGTTTCCCTTCTTCAGGAGCGACGCAGTTGAAGAGCATCTCGATGGGCTGCGGCCTGTTGCTGGCGATGAGCGCCACCGTGCAGGCGCAGGCGCCTGTCCCCGCCGCGGCCCCCGCACCGGCCCCGGCCGCATTGCCGCCCGGGCTGCAGGATCTGGACGCGCAGGTGGAGCGCGTGCGCAAGCAGTTCGACGTGCCCGGCATCGCCATCGCCATCGTCAAGGACGGGCAGGTGGTGCTGGAGCGCGGCTATGGCGTGCGCGAACTCGGCAAGCCGGAACCGGTGGACGCGCAGACCTTGTTCGCCATCGCTTCCAATACCAAGGCCTTCACCTCCGCCGCGCTGTCGATCCTGGCCGACGAAGGCAAGCTCAAGCTCGAGGACCGGGTGGTGGACCACCTGCCGTGGTTCCAGATGTCCGACGCCTACGTCACCCGCGAAATGCGCGTGCGCGATCTGCTCAGCCATCGCAGCGGCCTGAGCCTGGGGGCGGGCGATCTGCTGTTCTGGCCGGCCACCAGTTACAGCAACGAAGAGGTGGTGCGGCGCCTGGCGCATGTGCCGCTGAAGGGCGGCTTCCGCGACCGCTACGCCTACGACAACATCCTGTACGCGGTGGCGCAGAAGCTGATCGAGCAGGTGTCCGGGCAGAGCTACGCCGAGTTCGTGCGCCAGCGTATCTTCGTGCCGGTGGGCATGACCGGCGCGCGCATCAACAGCGACCACCTGCAGCCCGGCGACGAAGCCGCGATCGGCCATGCCAAGTTCGACTTCCGCGAGTTGCGCACGGTGGCGCCGCTGACCTGGTCCAACAATTCCGGCGCCGGCGGCATCTACGCCAATGTGCACGACATGGCCAAGTGGATGCAGGTGCAGCTCGACGGCGGGCGCCTGCCGTCGGCCGACGGCCAGGCGCGGGAGTTGTTCAGCGCGCAGCGCCAGCAGGAGATGTGGCAGATGATCACGCCGATCGCGATCTCCGAGCCGAGCGTGCCGGAACTGCTGCCGGCCAGGCCCAACTTCGCCGGCTACGGCGAGGGCTGGAGCCTGAGCGACTACCGCGGCGCCAAGCTGGTCTGGCACACCGGCGGCTGGCCGGGCATGGTCTCGCGGCTGACCCTGGTGCCCGAGCGCAAGCTGGGCGTGATCGTGCTGACCAACCAGGAAGTCGGCGCCGCCTTCAACGCGATCACCCTGCGCGTGCTGGACGCCTACCTGGGCGCGCCGGCGACCGACTGGACCGCCGCCTACGCCAAGGCCGTGGCCAAGGCCGACGCCAATGCCGACGAGGACTGGGCCAAGCACGTGGCCGCGCGCGACGCCAAGTCCACCCCGTCGCTGCCGCTGTCCGGCTACGCCGGCACCTACCGCGACCCGTGGTACGGCGATGTGGTGGTGCGCCAGCAGGGCAAGCGCCTGGAACTGCAGTTCAGCAAGACCGCGCAGCTGGTCGGCACCCTGGAGCACTGGCAGCACGACACCTTCATCGTGCGCTGGCGCGACCGCTCGCTCAACGCCGACGCCTTCCTGAGCTTCGCCCTGACCGCCGACGGCAAGGTGCGCGAGGCGCGCATGCAGGCGATCTCGCCGCTGACCGATTTCAGCTTCGATTTCCAGGACCTGGTGTTGACGCCGGAGTGACTGCTGGGAATCGGGAATGGGGAATAGGGAATGGTAGGAGTCAACTGTCATGCACCTGCGATGACAGGAGG
>NZ_AQOK01000244.1:0-5898 GCF_000364645.1 Xanthomonas sp. SHU 308
CCCGCGGCCAGTGCGGTCCCCGGCACGCCCGCCGCCCCGCCGGCACCGCCCGCACCACCCACCGGCTCGAACACGCCGGCGGCGGCATCCCCCATACCCAGCGCGACACCAGCAGCGCCGCACCCCACCGCGCCCACCGGCAACCAGGCACCCAAGACCGAACCGCAGTCACAGCCACAGCGCTAAGGCGTATTCGTCCAATCGCAACACCAGGGCGCCTCTCAACACCGGGATTCCGGTGCACGCATACCGCGCGTCATCAATGCATGCAGGTGCCTCGCTCAGGACCATGGCGGGGGCTTGGAGGCATCCGTCAGCCGCGGCACCTCACCCCAAGACATCTACGAGCAGCGCGCGACACCGTCCAAGGGCGCAGCTCTTGCCAATCCCCATTCCCGAATCCCCAATCCCCGCCCCAAGCAAGATTGCCCACCCACCAGCGCCTCGCTACAGTGGCGCCATGCCCAGCCTGATCCTGTTGATGATCGCCGGCGCCGCGGTGTTCGCGTTCTGGAACGCCTCGCGTGCGGCCGCCGAACGCGCCGAAATCCTCGGCCGCAACGCCTGCAAGGCCGCCGACGTGCAGTGGCTGGACCAGAGCGTGCACGGCACCGGCCTGCGCCTGCGGCGCCTGCCCAACGGCTGGCTCGGCTTCGAGCGCAGTTTCCGCTTCGACTATTCCTACGATGGCACCGACCGCCACAGCGGGCGCCTGGTGCTGCTAGGCGATCAGCTGATCGCGTTCACCGGGCCGTCGGTCGCCAGCGTGAGCAGCCTGCAGGAAGCCCGCGCGCAGCGCGACTGAGCCGTGCACCACGGCCGCGCACCGATACCGATACCGATGGCGTGCGGCGTGTCGTGTCGGGCGACAGCGAAGCTGAGTGCGCGGGCGATGCGCATGCCACATGGAATGGACGGCGAATGCAGGAGCGGCTTCAGCCGCGATGGGCGTTACCGGTAAGCCCGTCGCGGCTGAAGCCGCTCCTGCGACGGAACAACGCGGTGCGCGGCGCACGAATACCGGAAACGCCAACGCTTGGAGGGGTGAAGCGCGGCCACCGAGGCCGCGCATCGGCTACTTGACCACGCGCAGGCGCGGCCGCTTGCCAGCGTCGTCGGATCCGCCCGGCCGCGGCGGTGGCGGGGTGTCGTCGCCCGGCGGCTCGCTGGCGCCGTGGATGTCGTCCGGCAGCGCCATGCCCTGCCCGGTTTCGCGCGCATACACGGCCAGCACCGCGGACATCGGCACCTGCACCGGGTAGCTGACACCGCCGAAGCGGGCGGTGAAGCTGACCCCGTCGTTGTCGATCTGCAGACGCACCACCGCACGCTCGGCGATGTTCAGCACCACACGCCCGTCCTTGACCGCGCTCGGCGGCACCTGGACGCCGGGCAGGCCCGCATCCACCAGGATGTGCGGGGTCATGCCGTTGTCGTTGATCCATTCCACCAGCGCCCGCAGCAGGTACGGGCGATGGCTGGTCATGCGGGAAGTGTCGTCGCTCATGCGCCCATTCTACGTGCCGGCGCGCAATGCCGGTACAGCTCGGAAGACAATGGAGACGGCGCGGCGGACAGCATCATGCCGGCAGGTCGCGCAGTTTCTTTTCCTGATCGGTCAGGCTGCGGATGAACCCCGGATTGCGGAAGATGCGGTTGCCGTAATCCTCGATCGCCTTGCCGTCCTTCGGCAGCGGGATGTCCAGTGCCTGCAGGCGCCAGATGATCGGCGCCATCGCGCAGTCGGCCAGGCTCATCTCCGGATTGAGGAAGAACTTGCTGGCCTTGAACAGCGGCACCGACGCGGTCAGCAGCTCCTTCAGGCGCTTGCGCCCGGCTTCGGCCTGGGCCTTGTTGCCGAGCTGGATCGCCTGCACCTGCGGCACCCAGTCGTGCTCGATGCGCAGCATCGCCAGGCGCAGGCGCGCGCGCGAAAGCGGGTCGACCGGCATCAGCGGCGGATGCGGATAGCGCTCGTCCAGGTACTCGCTGACCACCGAGGCGGCGTACAGCACCAGCTCGCGCTCGACCAGGGTCGGCACCGAGTGGTAGGGATTCAGGTCGATCAGGTCTTCCGGCGGATTCTGCGGATCCACCGCCACGAAATCGTAGGTCACGCCCTTGGCCGCGAGCACCAGGCGGACGCGGTGGCACAGGACATCATCCGTGGAGGAAAACAACGTCAAGGTATTTCGCATGCGCAAACTCGCCGCCATTCAAGGCTCTCCGACGGCCGGAATCCGCCGGCCGCATCGACGCCGCCCGCACATTGCGGACGGTCGTCACGGCCCCTGAGTGTGCAACCCTCGCTCACAAAAGCCAATAGGATGAACAGGGGATCGGCTCAGCAACGGTGCAGCCGGGACGCGGCCGAAACGGCCGCGACTCAATGCACGTCCTTCCAGTATTCCTTCTTCAGCAGATAGGCCAGGAAGGTCAGCAGCGCCAGGAACAGCACCACCCACACGCCCAGGTTCTGCCGCTTCAGCGCCGCCGGCTCGCCGGCGTATTCGAGGAAATTGCTGATGTCGCGCACCGTCTGGTCGAACTCGGCCGGGCTCTGCTTGCCCGGCGTCGCCAGTTGCAGCCGCTCCACCGGCTTGTCCACGCCCGGCTGCTCGGCCTTGCCGTAGACCGGCTGCTGCAGGCCCTGCAGGTCCCACAGTGGATTGGGCATGGAGGCGTTGGCGAACAGCTTGTTGTTCCAGCCCAGCGGCCGCGACTGGTCGAGATAGAACGACTTGAGGTAGGTGTAGACCCAGTCGGTGCCGCGCACGCGGGCGATCAGGCTCAGGTCCGGCGGCGCCTTGCCGAACCATTTGGTCGCCGCATCGTGCGGCATCGCCGTCTCGATGTGTTCGCCGATCTTGGCGCCGGTGAAGTTGAGGTTGTGCATCACCTCGTCCTCGCTCAGGCCCAGATCCTCGGCCATGCGCTGGTAGCGCAGGTACTTCAGCGAATGGCAGCCGGAACAGTAGTTCATGAACAGCTTGGCGCCGCGCTGCAGCGAGGCGCGGTCGCCCAGGTCGTTGCCGGCCTGCAGGGTGGCGGCACCCTCGGCGGCCATGGCCGAGGCGGACAGCAACAAGGCCGAGGCGACGCCGGCGAGCACAGCGATCAGGCGCTTAGTCATGGCTGCTCACCCGCTCCGGCACCGGCTTGGTTCGATCCAGCGAGGTCCATATCGGCATCGTCAGGAAGAAGGCGAAATACAGCACGGTCAGCACGCGGCCGATGTAGGTCTCGATGATCTCGGTACCGGGGCCGGAACCGATCACGCCGAGCCAGACGAAGCACACCGCAAGAATCCCCAGCATCACCCGCGAGATCCAGCCGCGGTAGCGGATCGACTTGACCTTGGCGCGATCCAGCCACGGCACCAGGAACAGGATCGCGATGGCCGAGAACATCACCAGCACGCCGCCGAGTTTGTTCGGCACCACCCGCAACATCGCGTAGTACGGGGTGTAGTACCATACCGGCTTGATGTGCTCCGGCGTCACCAGGCGGTTGGCCTCGGTGAAGTTGTCGTGCTCCAGGAACAGGCCACCGAAGCCGGGCGCAAAGAAGATGATGAAGGCGCCGATCATCAGCAGGAAACCGACGCCGACCAGGTCCTTGACCGTGTAGTACGGATGGAACGGGATGCCGTCGGCCGGCTTGTTCGGGCTCCAACGGTTGCCCTTGGGCCCCTTCTTGATCTCCACGCCGTCGGGATTGTTGGAACCGACCTCGTGCAGCGCGCCCAGGTGCAGCACCACCAGCAGCAGCAGCACCAGCGGCAGGGCGATCACGTGCAGGGCGAAGAAGCGGTTGAGGGTGGCGTCGGACGGCAGGTAGTCGCCCATGATCCATTCGGTCAGGCCGTTGCCGATCACCGGGATGGCGCCGAACAGCGAGATGATCACCTTCGCGCCCCAGAACGACATCTGCCCCCAGGGCAGCACGTAGCCCATGAAGGCTTCGGCCATCAGCACCAGGTAGATCAGCATGCCGAGGATCCACACCAGCTCGCGCGGCTTCTTGTAGCTGCCGTACATCAGCCCGCGGAACATGTGCAGGTACACCACGATGAAGAACAGCGAGGCGCCGGTGGAGTGCATGTAGCGGATCAGCCAGCCCCACTCGACGTCGCGCATGATGTACTCGACCGAGTTGAACGCCTCGGCCGCGCTGGTCTTGTAGTGCATCGTCAGGAAGATGCCGGTGACGATCTGGTTGACCAGCACCACCATCGCCAGCGAGCCGAAGTAGTACCAGAGGTTGAAGTTCTTCGGCGCGTAGTACTCGGTGACGTGCTTGCGGTAGAACGGCATCAGCCCGGGGGCGCGCTCGTTGACCCAGTCGAACACGTTGCCCGCGGTGCGGGTGAGGATGTTGTCGGCCATGACTTACGCCCCTCCCTTCGCGGACGCGCTCGGGTCCACGCCGATCACCAGCGTGTTGTCGTCCTGGTAGTGGTGCGGCGGCACCAGCAGGTTGATCGGCGCCGGCACGCCCTGGAACACGCGGCCGGACATGTCGAAGCGCGACTTGTGGCAGGGGCAGAAATAGCCGCCCTTCCAGTCGGGGTCGTAGGGTTCGGGGCGGATCTCGGCGACCATTTCCGGCGAGCAACCCAGATGGGTGCACAGGCCGACCAGCACCGAGACGTCGGGCTTGATCGAGCGGTACTCCGGATTCTTCAGCACGTAGTCCGGCTGCTGGTCCTTGTTGGTGGACTCAGGATCCTTGAGCCGGCTGTCCAGCGACGGCAACGCATCGAGCATCGCCTTGGAGCGCTTGACGATCCAGATCGGCTGGCCGCGCCATTCCAGGATCAGGCGCTGCCCTTCCTGCAGGGCGCTGATGTCGGCGGTGACCGGCGCGCCGGCCAGCTTGGCCTTTGCGCTCGGATTCCAGGACTTGATGAAAGGAACCGCGACGAACCCCGCACCGACCGCGCCCACGACGGACGTGGTGGCGGTGAGAAAGCGGCGGCGTCCTACATTTACAGAATCGTTGACCCCATCGTTGGCCATCCGGCACTCCGATCTGTGATTGGGTAGCGTGAGGCTGCCAGCAGCTCGGTGGGGGTCGAGCCGCACTGAATCCACTGCAGTGTAGCGGAACCCTTAACGCGCCGACAATGGACGCGCAACGCCTCCTGCCGGGCCGCGGCGACGGCTCAATGCGCGGTCGCCAGCACGCCGCGGTAGCGCTCGGCGAGCACGCCGACCCGCTGCACGTAGCGTTGGGTCTCGCTGTACGGCGGCACCCCGCCGTGTTTGTCTACCGCGCCTTCGCCGGCGTTGTAGCCTGCCGCGGCCAGGCTGAGGTTGCCGTTGAAGCGCTTCAGCAGCCACGCCAGGTACTGCACGCCGCCGCGAATGTTTTGCGCTGCATCAAACGAATCGCTGACGCCGAAGCGGCGCGCGGTCGGCGGCATCAGCTGCATCAGCCCCTGCGCACCGGCGCGGCTGAGGGCCGTCGGGTTGTAGGCGGACTCGGCGTGGATGATGGCGCGCACCACCGCCTCGTCGACACCGTACTCGCGCGCGGCGGCGGCGATCTCGCTCTGGTAGGCGGTGGTGTTCAGGCGCACCGCACCGAAGTTGACCCCCGGGTTGGCGCAGGCATAGCAGGTTTCCATGAAGCTGTAGCGGATCGTGCGCACCGCGCCGAGATTGGCGACCTGGGTCGGACGCGCACTGGTGTAGTGGCGCACGCCGTCCTTCATGTACGAATACAGCTGACCGCTGACCAGACGCCGTGGCGCGCCACTGCTGCTGGGCGACACCGGGGCGACCCGGTTGGGCACGGCGTTGGCGGTCACCGGGGCCGGGGCGGCGACCGGCGCGCTGATCAGGGTGGCCGGCGCCACGGTGCCGGCGCTGGCGATGACGCCGCGGCTGGGCG
>NZ_AQOK01000245.1:0-28454 GCF_000364645.1 Xanthomonas sp. SHU 308
CAAGGCCGGCTGAGCCGCGTCGCGCCCGCGGCCGGCGGTCGCCGGCCGCGACGCCTCGTCATTGCCCCGTGCTGTGCACCAGTAGTTGCTTGGCCAGCAGGCCGTGCAGCTTGCCGACGGCCCGCGCCAGGTGCAGCGTGACAAAGAGCAACACGACACCCAATGCGGTGGACAGCGGCAGCAGCCACAGACCTGCACCGGCGGCGCCGAGATCGCCGAACGCCACGCCAAGATAGAAGTGCTCGGGGAACAGCAGGCCCAGTGGTGCCGCGGCCAACCCCAGCGCGGTGCTGAGCAGGGTGACGAACACGGTGAAGTAGGCGATCCCCAGCGGCAGCATCAGCAGGAAATACAGCATCGTGGTCCAGGTGCGCGCATCGGTGAACATCTGCCCGATGCGCTGCAGCCACGGCTGTTGCGGCGCGCTGTACAGCGGCCGGCGTGGCATGCGCTCGCCCAGCAGGACTTCCACCACGCGGCCCTCCACCAGCGACAGCAGCCGCACCGACCCGAAGAACAGCACCAGCAGCGGCACCCCGACGATCAGGATCAGCAAGCCCGCCGACACGCTGACGCCGGTCACCAGCCAGGTGAAGTAGAAGATGCCGGTAACCAGCGACAGCAGCATGTAGAACAGGCTGCCGTAGGCGCGCGGGTCGGCGACCACGCCGAAGAAGCGGCCGGGCAACGATTTGCGCCTGGGCGGCGCCGGCGGCTTCAGCGCGCGGCTGACCGTGACCTCGGTATCGCGGTAGATCTCGGCCACCTCCTCCGGCGCGCCGTAGCTGCCGGCGACGCCGGCGATGACCTCGGCCTCGCTCTTGCCCGGCTGCTCGGCCAGCTCCGAGCGCAGGTATTCCTCCGCGTCGTACAGCGCGTCCTGGATCAGCGCGGGGTCGGCGCCGCCCAATGCCGCACGCAGTTGCGCCAGGTAGTCGGGAATGGTGGTCGGCAAGGGCCGCGGTGCGGTGTGTGCGCTGCTCATTCTGAAATCCCCTTCAGCACGGAATCGACGGAATCGCGGGTGGCGCGCCACGCCGCGGCCCATTGCCGCAGCGTGGAAAGACCCGCCGCGGTGATGCGGTAGTAACGCCGTGGCGGCCCCGCCACCGACGGCTCGACATGGCTGGACAGCAGCCCCGCCGCCTCTAGGTTGCGCAGCACCGGATACAGCGCACTCTGCTTGCCGCTGAGCACGCCCTCGCCCACCTGCTCCAGGCGCTTGGCGATGAGGTAGCCGTACAGCGGCGCCTCGGCCGCGGCCAGCACCGCCAGCAGGGCCAGCGACACGGTGCCGGCGCTCAGCTCCTTCTGGAATTTCTTCAGCTGTGCATCCGGCTCGACCATGACGCCCTCGCTAGGTTGAGCTAGATACTAGTAACGAGTTCAACATAGTGATCGTGCCATTGGTCATGCACGCCGCCCAGGCGCCGCGATTGCCGCGGCAAACGTTTCGACAACGTCGCGCGCCCTACACTCGTGACGGTTCCGTTCCACATGCATTCCAGGAGGTATCGCATGAGCCCGTCCCCCACCGAACAGCAACCCGGCCAGGCCACCGACCCGAGCTTCGCCAGTTCCGGCAACCAATACTCCGCTGGCCCGATCAAGCGGGATCCGAACGCTGGCGCAGGCTCGCTCGAGTACAGCCGTACGGTCACCGAAGCCAGGCGTGGCCCACTGGAGTACGCCTTGGTGCAGACCGGCAAGGTCGGCGCCGGCAGCAAACAGGAAGACGGCAAGACCGTGTTCAACGTGGAGATGGAGTTCACCCAGGGCCATCGCATCGAGGGCGCATTCAAGGCCGGGCGCCTGGCCGTCGACGGCAGCCTGACCCAGGCAGTCGGCGAGCGCGGCCGCTACGAGGTGCGCCTACCCGGCGAGGCCAAGGCCGAAGCCGCTGCCCAGGTGAATCCGTTCGACCCGCAGACCATCCCGGTGGACGGCAGCGTCAAGCTCGATGGCCAGGCCTTCGCCAAGACCTCGATGGAGGCGACGTTTCGCGGCTTGGCCACCTCCAGCGAGCGCACCGATGCGGCCGGCATGAGCTACGCCGTGCAGCGCGTGGACGAGCACAGCGTGCGCGTGGCGGTCGGCCCGACCCAGGCGCTGGAGCGGCTGGAGGCGGTCGGATTCAAGAACGACATCGCCCAGGCCATGCTCGGCCGCCAGGACGCGCTCGGCCAGGCGACCATGCGCACCGCCACCTTCGACCTGCGCGAGCCGCAGGCGCAAGCCGCCTATCGCGACTTCCTGGCCAGCGGCAAGCTCGCCGCCAACGTACCCGGCGTCAGCGACGTACAGAAGGTCGAAAGCCTCACGATGAGTTCGGAAACCCGTGCCCAACTCGCGGTAGGCCCGTTCAAGGCCGAGCTGGGCGGCCAGCGCAACACCGGGGAGAACGTGCGCACCACCTATGCCGACGGCAGCTACAGTCTGGTCGGCAAGGTGCAGTACGCCGGCAACGTGCCGATGACCATGACCCGCCAGTTCGACGCCGCGAACAACGAGCGCGTGGACGAACGCAGCTACCAGTTCAAGTTCGACAAGGTCGACGAGAACCAGGCGCAGCTGCTCAACTCGGTGCTCGCCGGCAAGGCCGGTGCCGCGGGTCCGGCGAAGGCCGGCCAGGACCTCACCCTGCACTTCTCCGAGCGGCAGATGGATGCGCTGCGTCAGCAGTACCAGCGCGCAGCGCAGGCCAGCCCGATGACCGCGCACGAGGCGGCGCAGTACGCCAAGCAAAGTCCGCAGGACTTCGCGATCGGCCTGGCGCGCAACCTGGGCAATTCCCAGTACGGCCTGAGCGAGCGCCTGTTCCGCGTGGCCGACAGCGCCGGCGGCACGCCGGGCGGCGATCTGCAACGCATCGACGCCAAGGCCGAAACGCCAGAGCAGAAGTCGCCGACGGCGCCGACACGCGCCACCGGCAGCGGGCCGGAGCCGCACGCCGCTGCCGCCGCCGACCCGCGGCAACAGGCGATGCAGCAGGCGATCGAGCGCAAGCTCACCCCGTACGACGCAAACGTCGCCAGCAACTTGCTGCTGGCGGCCAGGCGCGACGGCCTGACCCAGGTCGATCACGTGCTGCGCAACGACAACGGCCGCGTGTTCGCGGTGCAGGGCGACCCCAGCGCCGGCGACAAGCGGGTGGCCTACGTGGACGCCGCGCAGGCGGCCACCATCCCGGCGGCGGAAAGCGCCAGGCAACTGGCCGCGCTGCCGCCGCTGCCGAACCAGGCGCCGGTGCAGGACACACAGGAACCGCAGAAGCGCGCGCTGTCGTAGACAGCGCTGTCGGCGGCACGGCGGTCGCGCCATGCCGCCGGCACATTGGCAGCGGTCGCCGCTTCGGTGAGAATCGGGCGCTCACCGACCGGGCCGCCCTCATGCCGCTGCGCACTTCCCTGCTCGCCCTCGCGTTGTCGCTGTCCACCTTCGCCGCGTCGGCCGGGGCACCGCCGCCGGCCGTGCCCTACCGCAGCCCGCAACAGATCCTGGACGCATCCAAGCCCAGCGACTGGCGCACGCTGGATCCGGCCAACACGCTGTACCTGGAGCTGGACACCGGCCGGGTGATCATCGAACTGGCACCGGCGTTCGCGCCGCAGCACGTCGGCAACATCCGCACCCTGGCCCACGAGCACTTCTGGGACGGCCTGAGCATCTACCGCGCGCAGGACAATTTCGTGGTGCAGTTCGGCGACCCCGATGGCGAGGAAGCGGGCAAGGCCAAGTCGTTGGGCAGTGCCAAGACCCACCTGCCCGCCGAATTCCAGCGCCCGGCCGCGGGCCTGGCGTTCCAGCCCCTGCCCGACCGCGACGGCTGGGCGCCGCAGGTGGGCTTCGTCGACGGCTTTCCGGTGGCGCGCGATCCCAAGGCCGGCACCGCCTGGCTGGCGCACTGCTACGGCACGCTCGGCGCCGGTCGCAACAACGACGAGGACAGCAGCATCGGCGCCGAACTGTACGTGGTCACCGGGCAATCGCCGCGGCAACTGGACCGCAACATCACCGTGGTCGGCCGCGTGGTCAAGGGCATGGAACTGCTCAGCGTGATCCCGCGCGGACCTGACCCGATGGGCTTCTACGAAAAACCCGAACAACGCACCCCGATACGCGCCATCCGCCTGGCCAGCGACGTGCCGGAGAACGAGCGCACCCCGCTGCAATTGCTGCGCACGGATACGCGCACCTTCCGCGAAGTCGTCGAGGCGCGACGCAACCGCCGCGACGCGTTCTACAAGCGGCCTGCCGGGCACATCGACCTGTGCAATGTGCCGCTGCCGGTGCGTACGCCGCCGAAGTGACGCGTCATGCGCGCGACGGACGGTGCGCGCTCAGGCGCCGCCGACGCTGCGCCGCTGCGGTTGCTGCGCGTGCAGGAAGCGGGTGAACAGTTCGCGCGGCTGCTCCACGCCGCACTCGGTCAGCAGCATGGCGATGTTGCCGCGGTGGAAAGCGCCATGCGCGAGCACGTGGAACAGCATTTCCTCTCGGCTCATGCGGCCGGCATCGCCATCGGTGAAATGGAACGCCAGTGTCTGCTGCAAGGCGGGCGCGTCGATCCGGGCGACATAGTCGGCATACCACCGGTCCGATTCGGCCACCGCCGCACCCAGCGCCTCCAGTTCCGGCGTCTGCGGCGTATTGCTCGCGGTGAACGCATGCGTGACGCCCTCCAGGTGCGCAGCGAAGATCCGGTCCACCACGTAGGTATGGTTCAACAGCCGGATCGCGCGCTGCCGCTGCGCCGGAAACGCCGCACCATCGATCTGCGCCAGCGCCTGCAGCAGTTCGGCGTTGGCCCAGGCCTTGAAGGCGAACTGCGATGCGAGCAGGGAATCGGTCATTGCGTCGTTCTCCAGGCAAAGGGGGGACACGGAATTTGCGGCGCGCCGACGTCCTCGCGCACGCCTGCCAGTTGCGCCGCTACCGCGCGCGCTGACTGAAGGCGACGCTGCCCAGGATCAGCATGCCGGCCAGCAACATGGTCCAGGTCAGCGGCTCGCCGAGGATCGCCCAGGCCAGCAGCGCGCCGAACACCGGGACCAGGTAGGTCACCGTCGACGCGCGCGCCGGGCCGATGCGCTGGATCAACCGGTAGTACAACAGGAACGCCAGGCCGGTGCAGAGCACGCCCAGGCCGCCGGCGCAGGCCCAGGCCACCGCCGGCACCGGTGCGGCCGGCCAATGCGTCCAGGCCAGCGGCGCCAGCAGCAACGCGCTGCACCCCAGCGTGGACGCGGCCGCCGCGGCCGGCGGCAGATCGCTCATGTGCCGCTTCACCAGGCTGTAGCCGATGCCGTACAGCAGGGAGGCAGTGGTGCCGGCCAGCGCGGCGGGGCCCACGCTGATGCCGGCCGACTTGCCGGTGGCGAGCACCACGATGCCGGCGAAGCCGATCAACAGCGCCAGCGCGCGGCGCGTGCCGATCTTCTCGCCGAAAAACAGGAAGGCGATCAAGGCGGTGAACAGCACGGTCATCGCGTTGCAGATCGCGCCGATCGCCGCCGGCGCATGCTGCGCGCCCCAGGCGAAGAGCAGGAACGGCAGCGCCGAGTTGAGCAAGCCGATCGCCGCCAGGGTCGGCCAGCGCCGCAACGGGAAGCGCGCCCGCGCCAGCCACAGGAACGGCAGCAGCACCGCCGCGCCCAGCGCCAGGCGCAGTTCCACCAGCGCGTAGGCGCCGAACTGCGGCGCGGCCACGCGCATGAACAGGAACGAGCAGCCCCAGACGACGCCGAGGAAACCCAGTTCCAGCGGCGTGCGCCAGTCACGGGCGGGCGCGCCGTCGGATGCGGAGGCAGCAGCGGCGGAGGCGATGGCCGGCTGCAGGGAAGGATCGGAGGTTGGCATGGAAGAGGCTCGCGGTCGATCGGACACGCGCCGCAGCGGTCGTGCGACGCCACGCATCCGCTGCCGGCTGAGGACGCCGGGCGACGCATCCGCGCCGACTCCGCATCACCGCTTCCCGCCGCGCATGTCGTGTTCGGCTGCCAGCATCGCCCTGCGCCACGGGGCCGACAAGCGCGTAGTATCGTCGCGAGCCACAAATCTGCCGCGTGCCTGCTCATGCAACTGCGCCCGTCCCTGCTGCCCGCACTCGGCGTGTTCGCCGCCGCCGCGCGCCACCAGAACTTCGCCCATGCCGCGGAGGAACTGCATCTCACCGCCAGCGCGGTCAGCCACCATGTGCGGCGCCTGGAAGCCCTGCTCGGCGCCACGCTGTTCCAGCGCCACGCGCGCGGGGTCAAGCTGACCGCCGAGGGCCGGCAACTGGCCGATGCCGCCAGCGCGGCGCTGGCCGACATCGCCGCGGTCGCCGGCAACCTGCATCCGCAGGCCGACACCGCGCCGCTGCGCCTCACCACGCTGCGCTCGCTCTCGTACTGCTGGCTGCTGCCGCGCCTGCCGCGCTTCTGCCAGGCCTATCCGCACGTGCGGCTGGACATCCAGACCGATGCGGCGTTCTCGCGCTTCGAGGAGGGCGGCCCGGATCTTGGCATCCGCTACGGCCAGGGCGCCTGGCCGGGCCTGACCTCGCACCACCTGATGGACGACGAACTGTTCCCGGTGGCCTCGCCGGCTCTGCCGCAACTGGCGACGCTGCGCCGGCCCGAGCAGATCGCGCAGTTGCCGCTGCTCACCGACATGTCGCCGCAGGGCTGGCGCGACTGGTTCCGCGCCGCCGGCGTGCGCGGCGTGGCGCTGCCGCCGATGCACACCTTCAACGACAGCACCGATGCGATGCGCGCGGCGGTGTACGGCGTGGGCGCGGTGCTGGCACGCAAGCACATCGCCCAGCCCTACCTGCAGCGTTACGAACTGGTGCGTCTGCCCGGCCCGGCGCTGACCGCGCGCTATTCCTACTACATCGTGCATCCGACCCACCGCCTGCTCAGCCCGGCCGCCAGCCACTTCGTCGACTGGCTCAAGCGCGAGGCGCTGGACGAGCGCACGCCGATGCCGGCGCTGCCGGCGGAACTGCTCGGGCTGCCGCCGAAGGCGGGCTAGGGCGTGCCCCGCAGCGCGCACTATGCAGAAACGGCCCAGCGTCGATCGGCGCGCAGGAGCGGCTTCAGCCACGACCAGATCGTCTTGGCCGGCGATGTCGCGGCTGAAGCCGCTCTTACGGAAACCAACCGCTGGCACGCTGGCCGGCACCGCCGAAATCGCCCCCTCACCGCGCTGCTGCCGGCCGCGCGTGACCTGCCGCAACCGCTTCGGGCACCTGTACATGGCACTGATCGCCGCCGCGCATCGCCGCTACATCGCCCCGACGCTGCTGCGCGCGGCCGCGGAGGCGCTGCTGCTGCCCATCGCCGAGCATGCCGGGCCGGATGCGGTCGCGCCGATGCATTGAGCGCGTCATCACCCCGCCTTAGCCGATGCCTGCCTAGCCTGCGCCTTCCCCCCAAGAGGAAGGCCCATGCCCCAGCTCCGCATCCGCATCACCGGCAGCGAGGACGATGCCCGCGCCATCATCAACCTGCTGTCGAGCCTGGACGGCATCGAACACGTCGAGGAAATCGACGACCTGATGCCGCACATGGACGACGACGATTCCAGTTCCGCCGGCCTGCCCGACGACCAGGGCCCGGGCACCCACGAAGTGGAAGTGGAGGCCGGCAACGCCGCCACCGCCCAGAAGGTGCGCGAGGCCGTGGAAGCCCTGGCGTTCGAACTGGACGTGGTCGTGGAGTTCGAACAGGACGAAGGCTGAGGGCCTGCATCCGGGACGTTGCGCCGCATGGCGCAGCGTCCTGGCGTGCCCATGGCCAGCATCCTGGATTTCCAGAGGCGCCAGCCGTGCCTCAGGTACCCGACTTCAAGACGTCGGGACTGAAGTCCCTCCCACAGTGCTCCCAGCCAATGTATCGCGAGCCCCGGCAGAAGTCGTTTTTCTGTTGCTCAAGCTCGAGTGTCAGACGAGAAGAACGGTAGCAGCCGCTTCAGCCGCGACCCGCCCCCCAGCATCGTTCACGGCTGCTGGATGACGTGCCACCGTTCCGTCGCTAACGCGTGGCAACACCGCGCACACTCACCTCCATCCGCTCCCGCCCGATCCCATCGGACGGGAACAGCGCCTGTCTCCTAGGCCGAACGACGCCGACGTCGGCGCCAGGCGATCAGCCGCCAGAACGCATAGCCGAGCACCACGAATGGGGCCAGCCCCACCACCGCGCGAATCGCCCAGGCGATCGATCCGGCGAAGATTTCGCCGCTGTCGTGCAGCGCCTCGCCGATGTCGCTGCGACTCCGCTCGGCGGTCGGCGCCGAGAACGTCAACGTCACCCGCTGCGTATCCAGGCGCCGGCGCTGCTGTGCGGCTTCCTGGCTGGTGGCGAGCAGCTGCGTCTCCACCGCGGCCAGCTTCTCCGACAGCGCGATCATGTCGGCCACGCTGAGATCGCGGCGCTGCTGGAACTCCTGCAGGCGCCGCTGCTCGGCCTGCAGGCGCTGGCGCTGCGCCTCGTTGTCCTGCACCGCCTGCGCCAGGTCCTCGGCATGGGTGGTACGGCTCTCGATCTGGCCGCCCTGACCCGCCTGCGCGATCAACGGCTCGACCCCGGCCGGCGCGATCCGCACGCTGAGCTCACCGCGCGGCTGCTCGCCGCCGCGCTGCTCGACCTGCAACACGGTGCATGCGCCGAAACTGGATTTCAGGCAGCTTTCCTGGAGTTGCTTGAGGCGTGCGGGAATCTGCGCCACCGGCAATGCCACATCGACCTCGTGCTCATAGGCCAGGGACGGCATGGCGAAAGCGCCGGGACTCGGCGGCGGCGCTGCGACGGCTGCCTCTGCCGCCTGCGCTGCGGCCTCGGCGGCACCGGCCGCGCTACTGGCGGCATCGGCGGAATAGAGATGAGCGGCCGGCAGCGCCGCGCTCTCGCCGCCGCGGCTGCAGGCAGCGATCGACACCGCCAGCGCCAGGGAAGCGCCCCAGCGATACCAGCGCCCACGCGCAGGCGCTACGACAGCGAGCGTGCCAGCCGCTGCTGCGACGCCATCCGGATCGAACGCGGTGTCGCGTACGACATGGCCACGATGGCGACGTCCCTTGTCCTGCATTGCAGTGCTCCTGAATGGCGAAAGCGTCCAGGGTAATCCAATGGCAGGGGCGCTGGCAGCACGGCGCAGCTACCCTGGTGGATCGACCCACTCCAGGAACCCCGATGCGCAAGCACCTGCTCGCCGCCGCCCTGCTCGCCGCCCTCGCCGGCTGCCAGAAACCCGCCGACGCGCCTGCCGCCAGCAACGCCTCCGGCCAGGCCGCGGCAGCGCCCGACGCGGCCGCCGACGCCAGCTTCGCCGCACTGTCCAAGCGCGCCGTCGACACCTGGATGCAGCTGTCCCCGGTCGGCGCCACCCAGACCGGCGACCATCGCTACGACAGCGAACTGGACGACCTCAGCGCCGCCGGCCGGCAGAAGAGCCTGGACGCGAGCAAGCAGTTGCTGGCCGAGCTGGACAAGCTCGACGTCACCAAGCTCTCGCGCGAGAACCAGGTGGACGCGGCGATCCTGCGCAACCAGTTGCAGTCGGACATCTGGAACAGCGAGGTGGCACAAGGCTGGGCGACCGACCCGCAGGTCTACAACGGCCTGGCCGGCGGCGCGATCTACGGACTGATGGCGCGCGAGTTCGCGCCGCTGCCGGAGCGGCTGAAGTCGGCCACCGCGCGCATGGAGAAGATCCCGGCGCTGTTCGCGCAGGCGCGCGCCAACCTCGACCCGGCCCGCGTGTCGGAGATCAGCGCCAAGACCGTGGCCAAGCAGAACCGCGGCATCCTCAGCATCGTCGACAGCTTCATCGTCCCGCACATCCAGGAACTGCCGCAGGCCGACGCGCAGCGCCTGCAAGCGGCGATCGAGGGCCTGAAGAAGGCCGTGGCCGAACAGCAGACCTGGCTGGACCAGACCCTGGTGCCCAACGCCAAGGGCGACTTCCGCCTCGGCGCGGAGAAGTACGACCAGAAGCTGAAGTTCGCGCTCAACTCATCGCTGTCGCGCGCCGACATCAAGCAGCGCGCCGAGGCCGAGCTCTCGCGCGTGCGCCAGGACATGTACGGCATCGCCCGCACCGTGCTCAAGGACAAACCCGGCGCGCCGGCCCTGGTCGATGCGCCCAGCGACGAACAACAGCAGAAGGCGATCGAGGCGGCGCTGGAGCTGGCCTATGCGCAGCATCCGGCGCGCGACAAGGTGGTCGAGGCCGCCAAGGCCTCGCTGGCCGATGCCACCGACTTCGTGCGCAAGAAGGATCTGGTGACCCTGCCCGATGCGCCGGTGGACATCATCCTGATGCCCGAATTCCAGCGCGGCGTGGCGGTGGCGTACTGCGATTCGCCCGGCCCGCTGGACAAGAACCTGAAGACCTTCTACGCGGTGTCGCCGATCCCCGACGACTGGACTACGCAGCAGGCCGACTCGTTCCTGCGCGAGTACAACAGCCGCATGATCCACCTGCTGAGCATCCACGAGGGCGTGCCCGGGCATTACGTGGAAGGCTGGCATTCGGCCAAGTTCCCCTCCACCCTGCGCGGCGTGCTGCGCTCGGGCGTGTTCGCCGAAGGCTGGGCGGTGTACACCGAGCGGATGATGCAGGAGCAGGGTTATCTGGACAACGATCCGCTGTTCCACCTGGTGCAGCTGAAGTTCTATCTGCGCAGCATCGCCAACGCACTGCTCGACCAGGGCGTGCACGTGGACGGCTGGAGCAAGGAACAGGCGCTGCACCTGATGGTCCACGACACCTTCCAGCAGCAGAGCGAGGCCGAGGGCAAGTGGGTGCGCGCACAGCTGACCTCGGCGCAGCTGCCCACCTACTTCGTCGGCGTGCAGGAGCACCTGGACCTGCGCAAGGCGATGCAGGACAAGCTCGGCGACAAGTTCAACCTCAAGGCCTACCACGACCAGGTGCTGTCCTACGGCGCGCCGCCGGTGCGGTTCGTGCGCGAACTGATGCTGGACGAGCCGATCAAGTAGCCGGGATTGTGGGGTCGGGATGACGGGCCTGCGGCCGTGGTGAAGCCCTTGAGGATTGGCAAGCACGTCTGGCCCCTGCTGCTGCATGGTCGTTGATACGGGCGCGATACCGTGTCTGCGCGATGCGGGGTTGATGGGCTGTCGCTGCGCGCTGCCTCCCCCTCACCCCAACCCCTCTCCCGGAGGGAGAGGGGTTTTGGCCTCTCCCTTCTCCCCTCGGGAGAAGGTGCCCCGAAGGGGCGGATGAGGGTACGGGCGCCGCCTCGTGCAATCACACGGGTGCAGGCTGGTTTCGCGACGCTTCGCGGTGGCTTGCATTTTGTGCAGCGGCAGGCCAGAGGTGAGGCGCGAGGTCATGCACCTCCAGCGCGACGACGCCCGCTCATCGGTGCGCGCGGCGCACGCGTCGTCGATGCGTTCACCGGCTGGGCGTAACAACGCCACCATCTTCGCCAACGCGTTCGATCGACGGCCGCCACGACCGCACGACCTCACGCGAGTCAGCCCACGTGGTCTGCCGGCGTCTCGCTGCTCCACAACAGCATCGCGTCGCCGTAGCTGAAGAAGCGGTAGCGCTCGGCGATGGCGTGGCGATAGGCGGCGAAGATGCGCTCGCGGCCGGCGAAGGCCGAGACCATCATCAGCAGCGTGCTTTCCGGCAGATGGAAGTTGGTCACCATCGCGTCGACGCTGCGGATGCGATAGCCCGGCAGGATGAAGATCTGCGTCTCGCCGGCGAACGGATGCAGTTCGCCGTCCTTGGACGCGCTCTCCAGCGCGCGCACCACCGTGGTCCCCACCGCAATCACGCGCCCGCCTGCCGCGCGCGTGCGCCGCACCTGCTCGACCAGGCTGGCGCCGACGTTGAGCCACTCGCGATGCATCTGGTGCTGCTCCAGCGCTTCCACCCGCACCGGCTGGAAGGTGCCGGCACCGACGTGCAGGGTCACATGCCCGACCTCGACCCCGCGCTGCTGCAGCGCCTGCAGCAAGGGCGCGTCGAAATGCAGCCCGGCGGTCGGCGCGGCGACCGCGCCAGCCTCGCGCGCGAACACGGTCTGGTAGCGCTCGCGGTCGTCCAGGCCCGGCTCGCGGCGGATGTACGGCGGCAACGGCAAGCGTCCGGCCTGCTGCAGCCAGTGCTCCAGCGCGCCGTCCACATGGAACTGCAACTGGTAGAACTCGCCATCGCGGCCCAGCACCTCGGCCTCGCCGCCGGCATCCAGCGCGATGCGTGCGCCGGCCTTGGGCGACTTGCTCACGCCCAGTTGCGCCCGCGCGCGCTGGCCGCCGAGCAGCCGTTCGATCAGGATCTCGACCCGCCCGCCGGTGCTTTTCTGCCCGAACAGCCGCGCCGGGATCACCCGCGTGTCGTTGAAGATCAGCAGGTCGCCGGCACGCAGCAACTCTGGCAGGTCGCGCACATACCCATCGGCGAAGGCCGCCGGCGCCGGCGGCACCAGCAGTAGCCGGCTGGCCGAGCGCTCGGCCAGCGGTTCCTGCGCGATCAGGTCTTCAGGCAGGTCGTAGTGGAAATCGGACTTTTTCAAGGCGCCGGGGGAGATCGGGAATGGGGCCGGCCATTGTAGCGGCGCCGGGATTGGGCATTCGGGATTAGGGATTCGCTGAAGCAGAAGCGGGATCCCGCTCTTGCGAATCCCCAATCCCCAATCCCGAATCCCGAATCCCAGCGCTTCAGCGCTCGAATTTTGTGGACAGAATGATCGACGAGGTAGTGCGCTCCACCCCGTCCAGCGCGCCGATGCGGTCGGTCAGTTCGTCCATGTCGTTGACGCCCGGCACCACGCCGAGCGCGATCAGGTCGAAGGAGCCGCTGACCGAATGCAGCACGCGCACCGCATCGATCTCGCGCAGTGCCTTGACCACCGAGGTCATCTTCTTCGGCAGCACGGTGATCAGGATGTGCGCGCGGATATGGCCCTGTTCGTAGTCGTCGCGGGTGCGCACGGTATAGCCGCAGATCACGCCCTCGCGCTCCAGGCGCTCGATCCGGCTCTGCACGGTGGTCCGCGACACGCCCAGGCGACGGGCGATCTGGGCGGTGGAGGCGCGCGCGTCCTCGCGCAGCAGCGACAGCAGGGCATCATCGGAGGCGGTGATCTTCATGACCACCGATTTTCGTCGAATCGACGAAAATGCGTCAATTCCTGCACGGATTTACGCTGCCATTCGACGATCCTGTCCCGATAATAGATAGGATCGTCGCCAGACAGCCCGCCTTCAGGAGATCTCCATGACCGTACTCGCCCCCCTCGCCCCGCTCCGTGCCCACGCCGGCGATCGCCTGACCCAGGGCCTGGACGACGCCAGCATCGAGCGCCTGGCGGCCTCGCATCCGTCGCTGCGCGCGGCGATCGACGCAGCCGGAGCGGACTACGCGCGCATCGCCGCGGAGTTCGGCGACCTGCTCGACCTCGACGAGGCCGAGCAGATCCGCCGCCTGCAGGCCGGGTTCGTCAATTTCTACGCCGACGACGCGGTGACCCCGTACGTGGCGCTGAGCGCGCGCGGCCCGTGGGTGGTCACGCTGAAGGGCGCGGTGCTGTACGACGCCGGCGGCTACGGCATGCTCGGCTTCGGCCACACCCCGGAGGCAGTGCTGGAGGCGATGGCACGGCCGCAGGTAATGGCCAACGTGATGACCCCCAACCTGTCGCAGCTGCGCTTCGAGCGCGCGCTGCGTGCGGAGATCGGCCACCGTCGCGGCGGCTGTCCGTACGCCCGCTTCATGTGCCTCAATTCCGGTTCCGAATCGGTGGGCCTGGCCGCACGCATCGTCGACATCAACGCCAAGCTGCAGACCGATCCGGGCGCACGCCACGCCGGCGCCAAGATCAAGCGCCTGGTGGTCAAGGGCAGCTTCCACGGCCGCACCGACCGGCCAGGCATGTACTCCGACTCCAGCCGCAAGACCTATCTGCAGCACCTGGCCAGCTACCGCGGCGACGATGGGCTGATCGCCATCGCGCCCTACGACGTGGACGCGCTGCGCCGCGCCTTCGCCGAGGCCGAGCAGCACGGCTGGTTCATCGAGGCGGTGTTCCTGGAGCCGGTGATGGGCGAAGGCGACCCCGGCCGCGCGCTGCCGCCGGCGTTCTATGCCGCCGCGCGCGAACTGACCCGCACCCACGGCAGCCTGCTGCTGGTCGACTCGATCCAGGCCGGCCTGCGCGCGCACGGCGTGCTGTCGGTGGTGGACTATCCCGGCTTCGAGCAGCTCGACCCGCCGGACCTGGAAACCTATTCGAAGGCGCTCAACGCCGCGCAGTACCCGCTGTCGGTGCTGGCGGTGACCGAGCACGCGGCGCAGGTGTATCGCAAGGGCACCTACGGCAACACCATGACCAGCAACCCGCGCGCGCTCGACGTCGCTACCGCGACCCTGGCGCAGTTGACCCCGCAGGTGCGCGCCAACATCCGCGAGCGCGGCGCCGAGGCGGTGCAGAAGCTGGAGAAGCTCAAGGCCGAACTCGGCGGCGCCATCACCCAGGTGCAGGGCACCGGCCTGCTGTTCTCCTGCGCGCTGGCCCCGCAGTACAAGTGCTACGGCGCCGGCTCCACCGAGGAGTGGTTGCGCCAGCACGGCGTCAACGTGATCCACGGCGGCGAGAACTCGCTGCGCTTCACCCCGCACTTCGCGATGGACAGCGAAGAGCTGGATCTGCTGGTCGGGCTCATCGGCCGCGCCCTGCGCGAAGGCCCGCGCGTGGCACAGGCCGCGGCGGCCTGAACCCCGCTGCTTGCGGTGCCGCAGGACGGCGCCGCAAGCGGCCAATCCCGACAGCATTGGCGCGTGCCGCCCTTGCACAGAGGGCGAGTACCGGCCTGGCTTCGTGGTCCGCCGACACTGGCGACGCTCATGGCGACACGCGATCTGGCACTGCCACACCCGCTCCTTCGGCATACCTCGAAACGCACCTGGTGCGACGATCCGGCAGCGACAGTGCGCCGTCGGTACCACGCCATCTCCAGGCAGCATCGGCTGCCTGACACCGGCTTGCCTCGCTACCGCCCCTAGGTCGGACTTCCACGTACCCGCAGCGCCCGTCTGGTCGGAGCTGGCGTCGCGCGCCCGCACGGACGGGCCCTAAACCACTCAGTGCCGGGTCCTTTGGCCGATTGCGCGCCTTGGTCGATGGGCCGCATTTTCTGGCGAGTCCGCCTATCCGAACCGCGGCGGACCGGTACCGATGACAAAGAGATTGCAAACAATTCGCATTTGCATGGAAAATGAACGAACTGCCTGCATCGCATGCGCGGCAGACACCGTTTCGCCCAGCCGCCCGATCTCGCCGCCGCGGCCGCTCCCACTGGGGGGACGGCCGCTGTCCGCGATCGGGGTGCCGTCCCTCCTGCAAACCGAACCGCCCATGACCTCTCCGATCAAGCGCCGCAAACACGCCGTGACCCGCCAGGCCGCCGCACCGACCCTCACCACCGCCGTGCTGCTCGGCGGGCTGAGCCTGCTTTCCCCCGCGCATGCGGACACCGGCGACCAGCCCACCACCCTGGACAAGGTCGACGTGCAGGCCCAGCGCGCCAAGCGCTACCTGGTGGAAGTGCCGGACTCGCCGAAGTTCACCCAGCCGCTGATCGACACCCCGCAGACCCTCAACATCATCGGCAAGGACCTGTTCAACGAACAAGGCGCCACCACCCTCACCGAAGCGCTGCGCAACAGCCCGGGCGTGGGCACGTTCTATGTGGGCGAGAACGGCAACACCAGCACCGGCGATGCGATCTACATGCGCGGCTTCGACAGTTCCAGCAGCATCTTCGTCGACGGGTTGCGCGACCTCGGCTCGATCTCGCGCGACGTGTTCAACATCGAGCAGATCGAGGTCGAGAAAGGCCCGGCCGGCACCGACAACGGCCGCAGCGCGCCGACCGGCGCGATCAACCTGGTCAGCAAGCAGGCGCACCTGGACAACGCCAGCAGCGCCACGCTGTCCGGCGGCGACCATGGCCAGCGCCGCGCCACCGCGGACTGGAACCAGGCGCTGGGCGCCAGCAGCGCGCTGCGGTTGAACGTGATGGGCCAGGACAGCGACGCCATCGGCCGCGACCATGTCGCCAACAAGCGCTGGGGCCTGGCCTCGTCGCTGGCGTTCGGCCTGGGCACCGACACGCGCTACCTGCTCGACCTGCTGTACGTGAAGCAGGACAACGTGCCCGACGGCGGCGTGCCGACGATCGGCCTGCCCGGCTACAGCTCGCCCGACCCCGCACGGCCGTGGCTCGGCGGCGCGGCGCGCGTGGACAGCAGCAACTTCTACGGCACCCGCGACGACCACGACGACGTGACCGCGAAGATGGCCACCTTCCGCATCGAGCACGACGTGTCCGACACGGTCAAGCTGACCAATACCGCGCGCTGGGGCCGCAACGACCAGAACTACCTGCTGTTCGCGTTCATGCCCAACGCCGCCAACCTGCGCACGCCGAATCCGGCGGATCCTGCGACCTGGACGGTGCTGCGCAGCCTGCCGACCTTCAAGGACCAGCAGTACACCACCCTCGCCGACCAGTTGAACCTGCGCGTGGACTTCGCCACCGGCGCAGTGCAGCACAACCTCAGCACCGGCGTGGAAGCCTCGCGCGAGGAACTGCGCAGCTGGGGCCACAACATCGTCGACCGCGCCGCCTGGCTGGCGGCCAATCCGGCCAACCTGTATGCGCCGGACTGGAACACCACGCCGCTGCGCACCGCGCGCAACGGCGCGCGCAGCCATGGCACCACCACCACCTACTCGGCCTATGCCTTCGACACGCTGAAGTTCGGCGACAGCTTCCTGGTCACCGCCGGAGTGCGCGCGGATCGCTACAAGACCGACTTCGACAGCCTGGTGTGCAGTTCCGCCACCGCCACCGCCGCGCCCTGCACCACCGTGGTCGGCCTGGACACCGACATCGCCGACACGCTGTTCAGCTGGAAGCTCGGCGCGGTCTACAAGGCCAACGAGGACGTGAGCGTATACGCCAACTTCGCCACCTCGCAGCAACCGCCCGGCGGCAGCACGCTGGAACTGAGCGCCTCGGCCAACAACGCCAACAATCCGCGCTTCGATCCGCAGAAGGCCAAGACCGCCGAAGTCGGCACGAAATGGAACTTCCTCGACGACGCGCTGTTCGCGACGCTGGCACTGTTCCGTACCGACGTGAACAACGAGATCGTGCAGGGCAGCGACGGGCTGTACTACCAGAGCGGCGCGAAGCGCGTGCAGGGCATCGAACTGTCGGCGGTCGGCAAGCTGACCGAGCGCTGGTCGCTGTCCAGCGGCTACACCAAGCTGGATGCGCGGGTGCGCCAGGGCACGACCGTCTCGCAGGACGGCAGCCAGGATCTGGCCTACACGCCGGACAGCGCGTTCACTGCCTGGACCACCTATACCCTGCCGTTCGGGCTGACCGTCGGCGGCGGCGTGCGCTACTCGGGCGAGATGAAGCGCGGCCGCGACGGCGCGGTCGGCACGCCGGCGTTCGTGAAGTCGTACACCGTGTGGGACGCGGTGCTGAGCTACCCGGTCAACGACCACGTGGCGCTGCGCCTGAACGCCTACAACCTGTTCGACAAGGACTACATCGCCGCCATCAACAAGAGCGGCTTCCGCTACACGCCCGGCGCGCCGCGCTCGGTGCTGCTGACTGCCGAGGTCCGCTTCTGAGCGACCGCGCCTGCCAACGCGCGGTGGACGCCCTATCCTGGGCGTCCACCGCCGGAGCGCCCCATGCTGCTGCACATTCCCGACATCCTCACCACCACTGAGGTCGCACGGTTTCGCCAGGCACTGGAGACCGCCGACTGGGTGGACGGCCGCGAAACGGTCGGCGCGCAGGGCGCTCAGGTCAAGCGCAACCTGCAACTGGCCGACGCCTCGCCGCTGAAGCAGGAGCTCGGCCAGGCGGTGCTGAGCGCGCTGGCGCGCAGCCCGCTGTACTTCGCCGCGGCGCTGCCGCTGCGCACCATCCCGCCGCGCTTCAATCGCTACAGCGGCGGCGGCAGCTACGGCCTGCACGTCGACGGCGCAGTGATGACCCAGGCCGCCAGCGCCGCGCAGCCGGCGCTGACCGTGCGCAGCGACCTGTCCTGCACCCTGTTCCTGAGTGCGCCGGAGGAGTACGACGGCGGCGAACTGCTGATCCACGACACCTACGGCGAGCACGAGGTCAAGCTGCCCGCCGGCGACCTGATCCTGTATCCGTCCAGCAGCCTGCACCGGGTCGCGCCGGTGACCCGCGGCGCGCGCATGGCATCGTTCTTCTGGGTGCAGAGCCTGGTGCGCGACGCCGGCCGACGGCAGACCCTGTTCGACCTGGACACCGCGATCCAGGCGCTGACCGCCAGCGGCGCGGACGCGGCGGCGCTGCTGCGCCTGACCAACGTCTACCACAACCTGCTGCGCGACTGGTCGGAGACATGAGCGGGCGTGGCGACCGGAACGCCGAACATGCCGCCGGCACACAGTCGCGCAGCGTAGGGCACCTGCGCGCTGCCGTTGTACGGTCGCGCTGCGTCGACGCGTGAGTCGCCCCGCTTCACCGACCGCAGTCCGCGCCAGCGCCGGCATCGCCACGCTGCACGGCAGCAGCATGGGCACGCGCTGGAGCGCCAGGCTGCTGACGCGCCAACGCAGCGACCTGCACGCACTGCGCGATGCGATCCAGGCGCAGCTCGATCTGGTCGTCGCGCAGATGAGTACGTGGGACGCGCAATCGGATCTCAGCCGCTACAACCGCGCCGACGCCGATACCTGGCACGCCTTGCCCGCCGCGTTCGACACGGTGCTGCGCTGCGCGCTGGAAGTGGCGCATCGCAGCGGCGGCGCCTTCGATCCCACGATCGGCGCCGTGGTCGGCGCGTGGGGTTTCGGTGCCACCGCCGGGGATCGGCGGGTGCCGGAGTCCGCCGCACTGCAACAGGCCCGCGCCGCGGGCGACTGGCGCCGACTGACCGTCGACGACGCGGGCCGCTGGCACCAGCCGGGCGGGCTGCATCTGGATCTGTCGGCGATCGCCAAGGGCTACGGCGTCGACCTGGCGGCGACGGCGCTGCGTGCGCATGGCGTGGAAAGCGCACTGGTCGAGGTCGGCGGCGATCTCTATGGCTACGGCCGCAAGCCGGACGCGCAGCCGTGGCGGGTGTTGATCGAGGCCGCTGCGGATGAGGAGGTGCATGGCGATGCATCGCCGCGCGCGCTCGCGGTCGACGGTCTGGCGGTGGCCACCTCCGGCGACCGCTGGCGCCACTTCGAACAGGACGGACGACGCTATGGACACCTGCTGGATCCGCGTCGCGGCCGACCGATCGCCGCGACGCTGGCCGCGGTGACGGTGGTGGCTGCCGATGCCATGCGTGCCGATGCCTGGGCCACTGCCCTGAGCGTGCTCGGTGTGGAAGCCGGGCTGGCCTGCGCCGAACGCGAAGGACTGGCGGTGCGCTTCCTGGTGCGCCAGGACGGCGCAGTGCAGGAACGGCTCAGCAGCGGCTTCGCGGCGTTAGCAAGGGGCTGAGCGCGGCGCGCTGCTCGATGAGCCGCGGCCGGGAGAACACCAGGGCACCGCGCGAGACCTCGCGCCGGCGTGTTCCGGACAACGCGCCGCGACCCGACCGCCACTGCTACGGTGGCGGCTTCGGCCGCGGCGACGCCAGGAACGCCACGCCGTCGCGCCATCAGCGCGACGCCGGCAGCCCCATGCGCTGCAGCTCGAACACATAGCCCTTGCCGCGTACCGTGCGGATCCATTGCGGCACCAGCGGGTCGTCGCCGAGCTTCTGGCGCAGCCGCGAGACCTGCAGATCGATGCCGCGGCTGCCCGCAGGCATGCTGGCCTCGCCGTCGCCCAGCGCGGTGCGCAGCGTCTCACGCGTGAGCACCTCGCCCGGCTGCTCCAGGAACACCGCCATCAGCCGCAGTTCGCCGGGCGACAGCGGGATCGTCCGCCCGTCCGGCGCCACCGCCTGGTGCCGCGCGGCATCGACCTGCCAGCCGCCATGCGCCGCTGCCGGCGGCTGGGTCGCGCGCACCCGACGCAGCACCGCGTTGAGCCGCGCCACCAGTTCGCGCAGGTCGGGCGGCCGCACCAGGAAGTCGTCCGCGCCCAGATCCAGCCCGATCACCCGGTCCACCGGCTCGGCGCGGTCGGCCATCATCACGATGGCGATGTCGCCGCGGTCACGCAGTTGCCGGCACAAGCGCAGGCCCTCGGCACCGTCGAGGCCGGCATCGAGCACCACCGCGTCGTAATGCCCGGCCGCCAGTTGCGCCTGCAGGTGCGGCGCACTGTCAGCGTCGTGGGCCTGCAGGTTGAAACACGCCAGGTAATCGCGAATCCGGTC
The DNA here is from genome assembly GCF_000364645.1 of Xanthomonas sp. SHU 308. Taxonomy (NCBI): domain Bacteria; kingdom Pseudomonadati; phylum Pseudomonadota; class Gammaproteobacteria; order Lysobacterales; family Lysobacteraceae; genus Xanthomonas; species Xanthomonas sp. SHU 308. The sequence goes on from NZ_AQOK01000245.1 coordinate 20,350, forward strand.
GCGCAAGACCGCGTCCGCGTCCGCCACCAGAATTTTCGCCAACCACCTGTTGTCCGAGAGCACCTGTCGGCTTCCGCTGTACGGCCCGGATGGCCGCGTTCGCGCATTGGACGCGGTCGGCGTCGACGCTGCAAGAGCCGCGCGCGTGGTGGAGCGGGCTCAGTCCGCCGGCGTCGGCAGGGCCTCGATGCGCATCGCCAACACCTCCCCGCCCCCGCTCAAAGCAAAGCGGCGCCTGGCATCGGCGGCCAACCAGGCGCTGTCGCCGGCCGCCAATGGCGGCAGTCCGCTGGCCGCATCGAACTGCGCTTGCCCTGCCAGAAGATGAACGGCCCAGGCGACAGCGGGTTCGGCGAAGAACAGCATCGGCCCGACCAGCGGCCGGTGCAGCAGTTGCGTGCGCAGCCGGTCGCGTCGCCACATGAGGTTGAAATCGTGGGTCGGCCCGTCCAGCAACTCGCCGCGCAGCGGCCGCTCGCCGGCGAAGCGCAGGCGCGCGCAAGGATCCTGCAGCACCTGTTCCTCGCCGTCGTCGAAACGCAGGCGCACGCCGTTGCCACGCAGCAGGACCAGTTCGCGGTCGATCCCGGGGAAAGGCGAAAAGGCGGCATCCTGCTCGATCTCGGCGATGGACAGGCGCAGCACCCAGTCATCGCCGGCGGCCGGCAGACGCAGGATCTCCCGGGTCCAGCCCAGGCCGTTGCGCCAGCGTTCGCGGCGATACTCATTGGCGGGGATCACCCGCGCGGGCAGCATGCACCAGTCCATGCGCGCATTCTGCACGATCAAGGCAAGCGGCCTGTCCTTGGCCAGCCCGAATATGCGACGCAGGAGGCGCCATGGCGCCCAAAAAAACATCGCCCGGCTGCACGTCACTGTGCAACGCCGGGCGACGATGTACCTCCCTGTCGGCTTCCTGCCTTCCCCCTTCGCATCCTGCTCAGTGAGGCTGCGGCCGCGCGTCCAGCGCCGGCCCTATCCTTTCGTTGCAAATCCCTTTAACGCCTTTCCACCGGCTTGGCAGCTGCCTGCTTGGCGGCTGTCGGTGCGGGTGCCTTCGTGGCGCCCACATCGATCCGGTCGCGGTTCCGCTCGACCGTCTTGAGTCCGATGCCTTTCACCAGTGCCAGTTCCTCGGCGCTCTTGAAAGGTCCGTGCGCCTGCCGGTAGTCGACGATCGCCTGGGCCTTGGAGGCCCCCACGTTCACCAACACCTGGTCGATTTCCTCCGCTCCAGCGGAGTTGATGTTGACCTTGTCCGCGGCGAGCGCGGAACCGGACAGCATCAGGGCAACGACCAGCGACTTCAGGACCACGATAAAAGACTGCATGGCAACGCTCCTTGTGACTTGGATGGGGACTTCGCCGGCCTTTCCTGCCGGCGTTGTCAGCATCGCTCGCCACATGGGTACAGCCTATCGTCGGAACGCGTCACAAACAGCAGGTAAACGGCGCGTCGCCGTGTAGGAAAAACCCTACACGGGCACCGGGGCGTAGAATGGCTGCACACGTGTGCAATCACTTCGGAGCTTTTCATGGACAGTGCCAAGATCGACCGTTTCCTGAGCGAAAAGTGGGATGACGACATCGTCCCGCAACTGGTCGATTACATCCGCATCCCCAACAAATCGCCGATGTTCGACGCCGATTGGGTCGCGCATGGCTACATGGCCGATGCGGTGGCGCTGATGGAGCGCTGGGCGCGCGCGCAGGCGATCCCCGGCCTGCAGGTGGAGGTGGTGCAACTGGAAGGCCGCACCCCGTTGATCTACCTGGAGGTGCCGGCCAGCAGCGACGCCACCGGCGAGGACACCGTGCTGCTGTACGGGCACCTGGACAAGCAGCCGGAAATGACCGGCTGGGACGCCGACCTGGGCCCGTGGACCCCAGTGCTCAAGGGCGACCGCCTGTACGGCCGCGGCGGCGCCGACGATGGCTATGCCCTGTTCGGTTCGCTGGCGGCGATCCAGGCGCTGCAGGACCAGGGCATCCCGCACGCGCGCTGCGTGGTGCTGATCGAGGCCTGCGAGGAATCGGGCAGCTACGACCTGCCCGCCTACGTCGACCATCTGGCGGCGCGGATCGGCAAGCCGTCGCTGGTGGTGTGCCTGGATTCGGGCTGCGGCAACTACGAGCAGCTGTGGTGCACGACCTCGCTGCGCGGCCTGGCCGGCGGCAACTTCAGCGTCAAGGTGCTCAGCGAAGGCGTGCATTCGGGCGACGCCTCCGGCGTGGTGCCGTCGAGCTTCCGCGTGCTGCGCGACCTGCTGTCGCGGCTGGAAGACGAAGCCACCGGCAAGATCAAGGTCGACGGCCTGTACGCCGACATCCCCGAGGAGCGGCTGGCGCAGGCGCGCAAGGTCGCCGAGGTGCTGGGCGACGAGGTCTACAGCAAGTTCCCGTTCCTGCCCGGCATGCGGCCGATGCACGAGGACCTGTCCGAGCTGGTGCTCAACCGCACCTGGCGCCCGGCACTGTCGGTGACCGGTGCCGACGGCCTGCCGCCGCTGGCCTCGGCCGGCAATGTGCTGCGCCCCGAGACCGCGGTGAAGCTGTCGCTGCGCCTGCCGCCGACGCTGGACGGCAAGCACGCCGGCGAACTGCTCAAGGACGTGTTGCTGCGCGATCCGCCGTACGGCGCCGAGGTGTCGCTGGCGCTGGAGAAGTCCTCCTCCGGCTGGAACGCCCCGGCGCAGTCGCCGTGGCTGACCGATGCGATCGAAGCGGCCTCGCAGGCGGCGTTCGGCAAGCCGGCGATGTACATGGGCGAAGGCGGCTCGATCCCGTTCATGGGCATGCTCGGCGAGAAGTTCCCCGGTGCGCAGTTCATGATCACCGGCGTGCTCGGCCCGCATTCCAACGCGCACGGCCCGAACGAGTTCCTGCACATCCCGATGGGCAAGCGGGTCACCGCCTGCGTGTCGCGGGTGATCGCCGCCCACCATGCCGCCAGCCTGCGCGGCGAGACCACCGGCAGCGCGGCGGTGGCCGGCGGCGAGCAGCATGGCGGGCATGGGTGCTGTTGAGGGGCCGGGATTAGGGAGTCGGGATTCGGGATTGGCGAAGCCGGCTTTCTGAGTACCTGGCTACCCGGGTTACTGCTGGAGAGGCGTCGATCCAGATGCGACGCCTCTCCGTGGCGTGATCGCTGGGTAACGTGAGCGGCCAGCCTCGAGGTCTGGGCCGACTGCGCGGCGCACGCAAGCATCGACGCCATCACAGTCGATCTGGCACGATCCGACGCTGATCCCCCTCCGCGTCCGGAACGCTTCCCATGCACACTCTGTTCGGCAGCGACAGCTGGCTCTACATCATCCTGGTGGGCTTCGTGGTCGGCCTGCTGGCGCGTTTCCTCGGCCCCAGCAGCGGACGCTCCGGCTGCCTGTTCACCGTGTTGCTGGGTATCGCCGGCGCGCTGCTCGCCGGCTGGTTCGGCCACTACATGGGCTGGTACAGCCGTGGCGAGCCGGCGGGCTTCCTCGGTGCGCTGCTCGGCGCCATCGCCCTGCTCGCCTTGTTGCGGCTGTTCTCCAGCAAGCGCTGAGGCACGGCGCGCCGCTCGCCACGGCGGCGGCGCCCGTTTACGCTGTGCGGCTCGTTTCCGCCGCAGCCTGCCGATGAGCGCCAGCCCGATGGTTCCCGATGTTCTTGCGGCACGCGCCGCGCAACGCCTGGCCTGGGCGCGCACGGCCCTGGACGACGCACAGGCGACGCTGCAGCGCGCCTCGGTGGACGCCGGCCAGCGCAGCTACTGGCGCAGCCATGGCCAGGGCGCCAGCCGCATCGTGATGGATTCGCCGCCGGACCTGGAAGACGTGCGGCCGTGGCTGCGCATGCATGCGCTGCTGCACGGCGGCGGCGTGCGGGTGCCGACGATCCTGGCGCAGGACGCGGAGGCCGGCTTCCTGCTGCTGGAAGACCTGGGCCAACCGACCCTGGCGCAATGCCTGGACACGAGCACCGCGGACGCGCACTTCGACGCCGCGCTCGGCCAGTTGCTGCGGCTGCAGGCGATCGCGCCGCCGCCAGGCATGGGCGTGTTCGGCGAGGCGCTACTGCAACGCGACGCGGGCCTGTTCGAGGAGTGGTTCCTGCAACGCCACCTGGGCATTACCCTGGATGCCGACGAACGCGCGGCCCTGCACGGCGTGCAGCGCCAGCTCATGGACAACGCGCTGACCCAGCCGCAGGTGCTGGTGCATCGCGACTTCATGCCGCGCAACCTGATGCCGGCGGCCGACGGCCCGGCGGTGCTGGATTTCCAGGATTGCGTGATCGGCCCCGTCGCCTACGACCCGGTCAGCCTGTTCAAGGACACCACGGTCAGCTGGCCTTTGGCGCAGGTCGACGCCTGGCTCGCCAGCTATCACGCGCGTGCGCTGCAGGCCGGGATCCCGGTGCCGCCGCTGGCGCAGTTCCTGCGCGACGCCGAGTGGATGGGCGTGCAGCGCCACCTGAAGAACCTGGGCATCTTCGCGCGGCTGAACTACCGCGACGGCAAGGCCTGGTACCTGGACAACGTGCCGCGCTTCATCGCCTACCTCGACGAGGCGCTGCCGCGACACCCGACCCTGCAGCCGCTGGCGCAACTGCTGCAGACGCGGATCAAGCCGGCCCTGGCGCAGCGCGCGGCGGCCGGCGCATGAAGGCGCTGATCTTCGCCGCCGGCCTCGGCGAGCGCATGCGTCCGTTGACCGCACACACGCCCAAGCCGCTGCTGGCGGTGGGCGGCACGCCGCTGATCGTCTGGCACCTGCGCAAGCTCGCCGCGCTGGGCGTGCGCGAGGTGGTGATCAACACGTCCTGGCTGGCCGAACAGTTCCCGCAGACGCTCGGCGACGGCAGCGCGTTCGGGCTGCGCATCGCCTATTCCTACGAAGGCGCCACACCGCTGGAAACCGGCGGCGGCATGCTGCACGCACTGCCGCTGCTCGGCGAGGCACCGTTCCTGCTGGTCAACGGCGACATCTGGACCGACTTCGATTTCGCCCGACTGGCGCCCGAGCCGCCAGGCCTGGCGCAACTGGTGCTGGTGGATCCGCCGGCCTATGCGGCGCACGGCGATTTCGCCCTGCAGGACGACGGGCACGTGCACAACGCCGGCGACCCGCTGCTCACCTACGCCGGCATCGGCATGTACCGCCCCGCCCTGCTGCGCGACTGGCAGACCATCGCCGCCCCGGCGCCCACCGCGCCGGGCGCGTCGCCCCGCTTCTCGGTGGTGCCGCTGCTGCGCGCGCAGGCCGAACAGGGGCGACTCCACGGCCTGCGGCACCACGGCCGCTGGACGGATGTCGGCACGCCGCAGCGGCTGGCGGAGTTGGATGAGGGGCTGGGAATGGGGAAACGGGAATCGGGAATCGGGAAAAGCTGAGGTCCCACAGCTTGCCTGCCCCACGGCGGCACGCGAGCATCTCCAGAACCCTTCGATTCCGAGCACGACACGCGGAACATCAGCGGCGCCGTACCGGTTACTCGGCGCGAAGCGCTGTTTTTCTCGAATGCCGCAGTCCGGCTTCGGTCGCGGGGATCTCAGTTTTTCCCCATTCCCGATTCCCCACTCCCGATTCCCACCCTCCGCAAAAACGGCACCGTCACCCGCCGCTGCGCGGCCAGCGATTCGCGGTCCAGGCGCTCCAGCAGGCCGATCAGGCCGGCCAGGTCGCGTCCGGCGTGGGTCAGCAGCCAGTCGATCGCCGCGTCTTCCAGCACCAGGCCACGGCGCTGGGCACGCTCGCGCAGCACCGCGGCGCGGCCGGCGTCGTCCAGTGGCGCCAAGGCGATGCGGGTGCACTGCGACAGCCGCGAGCGCAGGTCCGGCAGACTGAGCGCCAGGCCGTCGGGCATCGCCTGCGCGGTGTACAGCAGGGTCACCCCGGCGCTGCGCGCACGGTTGTGGAAATCGAACAGCGCCACCTCGTCCTCGCGCTGCCCGGCGATCGCTTCCAGGCCGTCGAGGGCGACCAGATCGCGGCCCTCCAATGCTTCCAACGCATCGCGCAGACGGCCGGCGGCGGCCTGCAGCGGCAGGTAGGCGGCGCTGCGCCCGGCCTGTTCGGTGGCCGCGCACAGCGCCAGGGCCAGATGGGTCTTGCCGGTGCCGGCGGGGCCGGACAGGTACACCCAGTCGTCGGCGGCGCCGTCGGCCACCGCCTGCAGCTGCGCCAGCAGTCCGTCCGGCGCACCCAGATAGCGGTCCAGGCGTTGCTCCGGCGGATAGCGCAGGGCCAACGGCAGTTGCGGCACGCTCACGGCTGGTCGGGGCTGCGCGGCGGCAGTTCGATGATGGTGGTGCGCTCGGTGACCGTATCCAGCAGGATCGCCGACTTCTCGCCCGCGTACAGGTCGCTCTGCCGGTACTGCTCGTGCAGGTAGTGCAGCAGCACGTTGGCCACTGCCGCCACCGGCAGCGCCAGCAGCATGCCGAGGAAACCGAACAGCTGGCCGCCGGCCATCACCGCGAAGATCACCGCCACCGGATGCAGGCCGATCTTGTCGCCGACGATGCGCGGGGTCAGCACGTAGCTTTCCAGCAACTGGCCGACGGTGAACACCACGCCGACCAGGATCAGCAACTGCAGGTCGAAGCCCTTGGCCTGCACCAGTGCGGCCAGCACCGCCAGCAGGATGCCGGTGGTCGCGCCCAGGTACGGGATGAAGCTGATCAGGCCGGCGACGATGCCGATCAACAGGCCGAGCTTGAGACCAACCAGGGTCAGGCCGCCGGCGTAGATCACGCCCAGCGCCAGCATCACCAGGAACTGGCCGCGGATGAACGCGCCCAGCACCTCGTTGGACTGCTGCGCCAGGCGGGTGATGGTGCCGACGTGGTTGCGCGGGATGGTGGCAGCCACGCGCGCGACCAGCAGGTCCCAGTCGCGCAGGAAGTAGAAGGTCAGGATCGGCAGCAGCACCAGGTTGACCACCCAGGTCACCATCGCGAAGCCCGAGCGCGACAGGTAGCCGAAGAAGGTCGCGGCGACGCCGCCGGCCTGCTGCCAGTGCCCGCGGATCCAGTCGATCAGCCGCTCCGGGTCCAGCCAGCCCATCAGCTCCAGCCCGGTCTTCCGCTCGGCCCACGGAATCGCGGTGCCGATGAACCAGTCGCGCGCCTGCGGCAGCACGTCGATGAAGGTGACGATCTGCCGCTCCAGCATCGGCACCAGGATCACCAGCGCCAGCACCAGCAGCAGCACCATCAGCACGAACACCAGGGTCACCGCCATGTTGCGCGAGCGCCCGGCGCGCTCCAGGCGGTCCACCAACGGGTCGCCGAGCCAGCCGAGCAGCAGCGCCAGCACGAACGGGGTCAGGATCGGCGCCAGCAGCCACACCACCCACAGCACGCCGACGATCACCGCCGTCCATTTCAGGCGGCGCAGAAACAGCGCGATCTCGGCTTCGGGCGACAACGTCATTTCAGGCGGTACTCCGTCGGCTCGCTGTTGAGGATCACCGGACCCTCGACCGGCGCAACCACCGGCTGCAGCGCGGCGTCCGGGCCGAGCATGCGGTTCAGCCCGGACACGCCGCTGAGCAGGTCCAGGTCCAGTTCCAGGCGATCGCCGTCGGCGCGGACCGGCACGATGCGCCGCACCACCGAGGCGTTCTGCAGCGCGGCGGAGGCGCGCAGGTAGTCGTCGGCGCTGCGGATGCCGGTGATCACCACCCGGTAGATGCCGGCCGGGCCGGCGCTGACCGCCTTGGCATAACGCTTGACCAGGGCGTCGGCGGCGCCGTCGGCACCGCTGGCCATGGCGCGGCGCGCGTCGGCGTCGCTGGACGACCAGGTCGACAGCACCTTGCCGCTATCGACGAAGGTCCAGTCCGCGGTCCAGCCGCCGGCCTTGCCGCGGTACAGCTTGCCGATCAGCTGCATCGGCGGGCTGTAGCGCGACGAGGCGCTGGCCACCGCCGCGGTGTCCTGGCGCCAGATCGCGCCGGCCAGGGCCTGCTCGGCGGCGTTGCCGGTGGGCAGGCCGAGACGGAAGCCACGCTCGATCGCGCGGTCGAGCAGGCTGCGCGCGGCGTTGGACTGCTGCACGCCGACCAGGCGCGGGCCGCTGCCGTCGTCGATGGCCAGCCACACCACCGGCTTTTGGCGC
>NZ_AQOK01000246.1:0-3905 GCF_000364645.1 Xanthomonas sp. SHU 308
CTCGCTTTCAGGTGTCCGAGTTATCAGGGGTGGCTCAAGGAGTCCTCTTTTCGGGACCGTCTCTGCGCTGAGGTATCTGGCGTTGGCGGCTCGCTAACACGGGCTCAGCCAAAGAAGGTGGAGGGCTACAAGCTTCGTATTGCGCCGCTCGCAGAGCAAAAGCGCATAGCGCAGAAGCTGGATGCGCTGCTGGCCCAGGTCGACACCCTCAAGGCCCGCATCGACGCCATCCCCGCCCTCCTTAAGCGCTTCAGACAGTCTGTACTTGAGTCAGCATTCTCTGGAGAGCTAACAGCCGAGTGGCGCCAGTTGCATCCCGATACTAAGGCGGCGTCCATCACGGATGTGCGGCAGGCATGGCGGGATCACTACCAGCGGAGCGGCAGAAAGTTCGTGACGCCGAATCTGGACCCAACGAACTTAAGAGACGATCTTCCTCCAACCTGGCAAGCCACCCAGATTGGGATCATATTTGACGTGTTTGTGGGCGCAACGCCAGCTAGAGATCGAACCGATTTTTGGAAAGGTTCCATTTCATGGGTGAGTAGCGCGGAGGTCGCGTTCTGCAAAATTCGCTCGACTAAAGAAAAGATTACCGAAGCGGGCTACCGCGCAACTTCCACGAACTTACACCCTCCTGGGACCGTGATGCTGGCGATGATCGGGCAAGGGAAAACGCGCGGACAGCCTGCGATTCTCGCCATTGACGCATGCCACAACCAGAACACGGCAGCACTGCGAGTGCATGATGAGTACGGTGTTCCCGAGTACCTCTACTACTACTTATGGGGGAAATACGAGGAGACGCGACGTTTTGGCGGCGGCAACAACCAACAGGCATTGAACAAAAAAAGCGTGCAGTCCCTTCCGTTTCCACTTGCACCACTTGCCGAACAAACCGAAATCGTCCGCCGCGTCGAACAACTCTTCGCCTACGCCGACCAACTGGAAGCCAAGGTCACCGCCGCCCAGCAGCGCATCGACGCGCTGACCCAGAGCCTGCTCGCCAAGGCCTTCCGCGGCGAACTGGTACCGCAGGACCCCAGCGACGAACCGGCCAGCGCGCTGCTGGAACGCATCCGCGCCCAGCGCGCCGCCTCGCCCAAACCAAAGCGCGGCCGCAAGGCGGCGACAAGCTGACCTGATCCATCCCATCCATCACAAGGAAGCGACCCCATGACCACATTCGACAGCACCAAACTGCCATTGAAGGACCTGCTCAAGGAGGTCGTCCAAGGCAAGATCCAGCTACCGGATTTCCAGCGCGGCTGGGTCTGGGACGACGAACATGTGCGCAGCCTGCTGGTCAGCCTGGGGCGCTCGTTCCCGGTGGGCGCAGTGATGCTGCTGGAAACCGGCGGCGAGGTGCGCTTCCAGGTCCGCCCGGTGGAGAACGTGCCGCTGCAAGGACTGGCCGCGCCGGAGAAGCTGATCCTCGACGGTCAGCAGCGTCTGACGACGCTGACCCAGGTGCTCAAGCTGTCTGGCCCGGTCAAGACCACCACCGACAAAGGCAAGCCGGTCGACCGCCACTACTACATCCACATCCCCACCGCCCTGGCCGGCCCGGACCGGCTGGACGAGGCCATCATCGCCACCGACGGCAGCCGCCAGCAGCGCAGCGATTTCGGCCGCAGGCTGGATCTGGACCTGTCCACGCGCGAGTTGGAATGCAAACAGCTGTACTTCCCATGCTCGGAGATTCTGGAGGCGATGGGCTGGCTGCAGGACCTGTTCAAGTTCAACGCCGCTGCGCAGGCGCAATTCTTTGAGTTCAAAGAAAAGGTGCTCGATGCATACAACGAGTACCAGATCCCGCTGATCGTGCTGAAGAAGGAGACCAGCAAGGAAGCAGTGTGCCTGGTGTTCGAGAAGGTCAACACCGGCGGCGTACCGCTATCGGTGTTCGAGCTGGTGACCGCCAGCTACGCGGCCGATGGCTACAACCTGCGCGACGACTGGTACGGCAGCGAGCTGCGTAAGGTGTCCTCGCGCTACAAGCGGCTGGCCAAGGAACCCATCCTACGCGGGGTGGAGAACACCGACTTTCTGCAGGCGGTGACCATGCTGCACACGCTGGAAAAGCGCCGTGCCGATATCGAGGCCGGCAAGACCGGCAAGCAAGTGGCCCCGGTCAGCGCCAAGCGCGCATCGGTGCTGGAACTACCGCTGGATGCCTACAGGCGCTGGGCTGACCCGGTTGAACAAGGGTTCCTGCGTGCGGCCAAGTTCCTGCGCCAGGAATGTTTCACCGCGCCACGCGACCTGCCTTACCGCACCCAGCTGGCGCCGTTGGCGGCGGTGTTGGCACTGATCGGCGCCGACGAGCACTGGCGCGAGCCGCGCATCCACCAGAAGCTGGCGCAGTGGTTCTGGTGCGGCGTGTTGGGCGAACTCTACGGCGGCGCGGTGGAGACCCGCATCGCAAATGACGTCGACGAGCTGCTGAGCTGGATCGAGCATGATGACCAACCGCCGCGCACAATTGCCGACGCCACCTTCCAGATCGACCGCCTCGCCTCGCTGACCTCGCGCCTGAGCGCCGCCTACAAGGGCATTAACGTGCTGGTACTGCGCGAAGGTGCGCAGGACCTGTTCTGGAAGTCGCGTATTCGCGACCTGGAGGCCGACGAGGTGGCATTGGACATCCACCACATCTTCCCGCGCGACTGGTGCGAGAAGCAGAACATCCCGCGCCGGCGCTACGACTCGATCATCAACAAGACGCCGATCTCCTACAAGGCAAACCGCATGATCGGCGGCTCCGCTCCCTCCAGCTATCTGGCCGCCCTGCAGGCCCACAAGCAAGTCCAGTTGGATAACAGCGGCATGGACGCGCTACTGGCCAGTCATCGCATTCCGGTGGACGCCCTACGCGCCGACGATTTCGACAGCTTCTGCGCTCAACGCCAGCAGAACCTGCTCGCGCTGATTGAAGCGGCAATGGGAAAGCGTGCGGCGCCCGCGGATATGGTGACCAACTGATAAGTCGGAACACTGACACCGAAGGCAGTTATCGAATGCCACCAGGTTATCGACTGTCACTCTGCAAAGAGCAGCGGGGCGACCAGCGCCTCGCTTTCATTTCGTCAGCCTGATGGCTCCAACACGACGCGTCACGCAAACGGATCCTGCAGCACCATCGTGTGATCCCGGTCCGGGCCGGTGGAGACGATGGAGATCGGGCAGCCGGCCAGTTCCTCCAGCGCACGCAGGTAGGCGCGGGCGGCGGGCGGCAGTTCGTCCCACACGGTGATGCCGTGGGTGTTCTCGCTCCAGCCCGGGAACTCCAGGTACACCGGGGTGCACTCTTCCCAGCCCTGCGCGTCCAGCGGCGCGTATTCGGTGCGCTTGCCGCGGTATTCGTAGGCGATGCACACCTTCAGCTTCTCCATGCCGTCGAGCACGTCGAGCTTGGTGATGCACAGGCCGGAGATGCCATTGATGGCCACCGCCCGCTTCAGCGCGACGATGTCCCTCCAGCCGCAGCGGCGCGGGCGGCCGGTGGAGGCGCCGTACTCGGCACCGCGGTCGCGGATGCCCTGGCCGATGGCGTCGTCCAGCTCGGTCGGGAACGGGCCACCGCCCACGCGCGTGGCGTAGGTCTTGGCGATGCCCAGCACGTAGTCGATGTCCTGCGCGCCCACGCCGGTGCCGGCCAGTGCGCCGCCGACGGTGGTGTTGGAACTGGTGACGTAGGGATAGGTGCCGTGGTCGATATCCAGCAGCGCACCCTGCGCGCCTTCGAACAGCACGCGCTTGCCCTGCTTGCGCAGGTCGTGGCAGATGCCGGCCACGTCGGACTTCATCGGCTGCACGTACTCGCCGAAGGCCAGGGCCTCGTCATAACGGGAAACATGGGTCGGGAAACAGGGGTCAGAGTGCACTTCCATCTTCTTCTACTA
>NZ_AQOK01000247.1:0-5666 GCF_000364645.1 Xanthomonas sp. SHU 308
CCAGCCAGCATCTTCCACTTGGCCGGCGCTACACGCCAGTTGTCCGCCTGAAACTCCGCTTCCCAAGCATCCAGATAAAGCGCGTCGCGGGGCGGTAAATGGCTGCGAAGCGAAGCTGCCTTCAATAAATAGGGCTGCGCTGCGGCGTTATCGGAGATGGATACATACACCCGCATGATGCCCATATAGGCTAGCGCGAACTCGTTGTCGAGCTCGATCGCTTTCTGAAAGTACTGCAGCGCGCTCTTGAAGTCGCGACGGGTGTAGAAGTTTATGGCGACTGCATAGGCTCTTAAAGCATCAAGACTACTGGTCGTAACTTTTGGAAGGGGAGCAGAATTGCTGCTGATGCTATCCATGGCTTCGCCAAGACCTTGGCGCAACGAAGTCGCCACCTGGTCGACGGAACCCAATACGGAGCCAAGTCCCTTCCCATCCGCGGACTCTACTGCAACGGTGGTCTGTGTACGCGGATCCACTATCTCCGCACTCAAGCGGATGCGCCCACCTATCTCTGCAATCGTAGGCAAAATGACCGCACGCGCACCATCGCGCATCGCGACTTCGGAGGCGATGACGCGATCAACCTTGGTGCTGTCCGGGTCGCGCCGCATCCTGCTCAATGTATCGCGGACCTTGAGATCGCTGAGGACGTTTACATAGCGCGATTGTTCCAAACTGATGCGAAACGCCTGCTCCAGGGAATCATCCAGCACTGCATCGCCCGTCAGATTCCGCAAATCCCCCACCACTACCCAGTCGCGTTCGGCGAAGGCGATGGCCGGCTGCGGGCGGGTGACGAACCAGGCGCCGACGGCGAACGCGGCGATCAGCGCCGCTTCCGCCGCCAGCGCCGCCGGCCGCCGCCACAGCGGGATGTCGCGCCAGGCCTTGGGCGTGGGCTTGGGCGCGCGCAGCGGGGTGTGGCCGATCTCGCCGACTTCGTAGATCTCCAGCGGGGTTGGCACGCCCTTGAAGCGCCAGCGGCCGTGCGATTTCCACAGCAGGCGCTCGCCGCGTTCGCCCAGCTCGCGGGCGGCGCGGTGGGTCAGCGACTCGGCCACCGCCGACAGCAGGATCTGCCCGGGCCGGGCCAGGGTCATCAGCCGCGCCGCGGTCGGCTTGGCCAGGCCTTCCACCTCCAGCGGCTTGGCGCCCACCTGCACGGCGGCGTCGCTGTTGCGCCAGGTCAGCACTTCGCCCACATGCAGGCCGGCGCGCACCTTCAGGTCCAGCGCGCGCGACGCGCCCAGCGCATGCAGGCCGCGGCTGTAGTCCAGGGCGAAACCAAGACCGTCGATCGGCCGTTCGAACAACAGCAGCAGCCCGTCGGAACGGTCGATCAGGCGGCCGCGCCAGCGCTGCTGCAGTTCCAGCACCAGCGAGTCGTGCAGCTTGAACAGCTCGGCGGCGTTGGCGTCGCCGAGTTTTTCCACCAGCGCCACCGAGTCGCACAGGTCGGTCAGCAGCAGGGTGCGCAGCTGCGGGACCTCGGGCTGTGGTGCGGTGGCATCGGTCATGGCGGCGGCTCGGCGGGGACGCGGTAGCTCAGCAGGGGGCGGAGGTGAGGTCGTGCCAGTACAGCCGGTTGCCGCCCTGGCGCTTGGCTTCGTACAGCGCCGCGTCGGCGTTGGCGTACCAGTCGTTCCAGTCCGAATGCGGATCGACGCGGCTGATGCCGATGCTGACCGGGCAGATGTGCGGCGCCGGGTGCGGCACGCCCAGCAGGTTCTGCACGGTGGCGAGCACGAACTCGCCGATGCGGCGCAGGTCCTCGACCGTGCCGGCGGCCACCAGCAGGCAGAACTCGTCGCCGCCCAGGCGGCACGCCGTGTCGTCCGGCCCGGCCACCGAGCGCAGGATGTTGGCGACGTTCTGCAGCACGCGATCGCCAACCAGGTGGCCGTGGGCATCGTTGATGTGCTTGAAGCGGTCGCAGTCGATCAGCAGCAGGCCCGGGCCGGGCGAGCGGCCATCGCGGCGACACTCCTGCAGGCGCAGGATCAGTCCGCGGCGGTTGTGCAGGCCGGTCAGTTCGTCGGTCCGCACCAGTTCCTCGGTCTGGCTGAGCTGGTGGGTGGTGGCGTAGAGGTTGTCCAGCGCCGCTTCCAGGTCGCGGTTGCGCCGGCGCAGCTGACGGATCAGGGTCTGCTCGTTCATCACCACGCGCATGATCGTGCGGCGCAGGAAGTAGGCGACCACGCCCGGGTCGCGCTCGACCAGGCGCTGGAAGTCGCCGTGGTCCAGTTCCACCAGGGCGCCGTCGCTGGCGGCGAGCGCGTCGGCGCTACGCATGTGGTTGCCGATCAGCAGGCCCAGCTCGCCGAAGAACTCGCCATGGCCCAGGTGCTTGACCACCAGGTCCTCGCCGAAATCCAGATCGATCACGCCGCTGGTGATCACGAACATCGCGCTGCCGCCGTCGCCACGGCGGAACAGCACGTCGCCGGCGCGCACCGTCCGGGCGCGACCGAACTCGGAAAACAGTCGCAATTCTGCGGCGGTCAGCACCGCCAGCTCGTTCGGCTTCGGAGCGACCGCAGCGTTGGAAATTGTGCCGCGTGCGGTGGATGCGGCGCTGTCGCAGCTCATCCGGCCCCCTAATGTGACGTCGCTGGCCCTGTGCGTGGAGCATAGCACCTACACGCCGCGCTCACGATACGTTTCACAGGCAATCTCGCCCCTGCAAGAGACATCGCAAGCCGCCGCTGCGGCGATCTGTCGCACGCGGTAGACAGCGCCGTTCCGCCGACGGCAGCGCATGAAAAAAAGCCCGGGCGAACCCGGGCTTCCCACCTCCTGCCAGGGAGGGGCGATCGATCGGCGCGCCTGGCTGCAGGTCAGGCCGCTTTCTCGCCATGGAACTGCTCTTCCTCGGTCGAGCCCTTCAGCGCGGTGGTCGAGGACTGGCCCTGCTGAATCGCCTGGGTCACCGCATCGAAGTAGCCGGTGCCGACCTCGCGCTGGTGCTTGACCGCGGTGAAGCCGCGGTCGGCGGCGGCGAACTCGGCCTCCTGCAGTTCGACGAAGGCGCTCATCTGCCGGCGCGCGTAGCCGTGCGCCAGATTGAACATCGAGTAGTTCAGCGCATGGAAGCCGGCCAGGGTGATGAACTGGAACTTGTAGCCGTAGCTGGCGATCTCGCGCTGGAACTTGGCGATGGTGGCGTCGTCCAGGTTCTTCTTCCAGTTGAAGCTGGGCGAGCAGTTGTAGGCCAGCAGCTTGCCGGGGAACTTGGCGTGGATGGCCTCGGCGAACTTGCGCGCGAACTCCAGGTCCGGCTTGCCGGTCTCGCACCAGATCAGGTCGGCGTAGGGCGCGTACGCCAGGCCGCGGCTGATCGCCTGGTCCAGGCCCTTGTGGGTGCGGAAGAAGCCCTCGACCGTGCGCTCGCCGGTGGTGAACGGGCGATCGTTGGGGTCGATGTCGCTCGTCACCAGGTCGGCGGCCTCGGCATCGGTGCGCGCCACCAACAGGGTCGGCACGCCCATCACGTCGGCGGCCAGGCGCGCGGCGTTCAACTTCTCGATCGCCTCGCGGGTCGGCACCAGCACCTTGCCACCCATGTGTCCGCACTTCTTCACCGAAGCCAGTTGGTCCTCGAAGTGCACGCCGGCCGCGCCGGCCTCGATCATCGCCTTCATCAGCTCGAAGGCATTGAGCACGCCGCCGAAGCCGGCCTCGGCATCGGCCACGATCGGCTGCAGGAAGTCGATCTCGTCCTTGCCCTCGGCGTGATGCAACTGGTCGGCGCGCAGCAGGGTGTTGTTGATGCGCTTGACCACCGCCGGCACCGAGTCGGCCGGGTACAGCGACTGGTCCGGGTACATCTGCCCGGCCAGGTTGGCGTCGGCGGCGACCTGCCAGCCGGACAGGTAGATGGCGTTGAGCCCGGCCTTGACCTGCTGCATCGCCTGGTTGCCGGTCAGCGCGCCCAGCGCGTTGACGAAGTCCTTTTCATGCAGGTACTTCCACAGCTTCTCGGCGCCGAGCCGGGCCAGCGAGTGCTCCACGTGCACCGTGCCGCGCAGGCGCACCACGTCGGCGGCGGTGTAGTTGCGGGTGATCCCGGCCCAGCGCGGATCGGTGTCCCAGTCGCGCTGGATCTGTTCGGCGGTCTGCAGCGTGGTGCTCATCTGGCGTTCTCCTCGAAAAAATGGATGCAGCGATGAAACGGTGGGGGTGTGCCGGATAACGAGCTTGGAAGGCTCGGCAGGGATCAGACGCAGGGACATCGCTCTCACGATTTCCCATTCCCGACTCCCCACTCCCAGCTTCAATCAATCAACTGATAGGCCGGCAAGGTGAGGAAGTCGGCCAACGCCTCGTCGCGCGTCAGCCGATCCAGCAGCGCGATGGCCTCGTCCACGCGCGCCCCGCCCGGCAGCAGCGCGCGCTCGCCCAGCCGTGCCGGCAACTGCCGCAGGCAGGCGTCGAACAGGGCGAAGTCGATGGCGGTGCCGTCGTCCAGGTGCAGGCCGCCCACGTGCAGCCACTGCCACAACTGGCTGCGGCTGATCTCGGCGGTGGCGGCATCTTCCATCAGGTGGTGGATCGGCACGCAGCCGTTGCCGTCCAGCCACGCCGCCAGGTAGCGCACGCACACTTCGATGTTGCCCTCGAAGCCGGCGCGGGTGATGGTGCCGGTGGACGGGGCGATCAGCGTGTCGCGGTCGGCCTGCACGTCCTCGCGGCGCACCGCATGCTGGTTCGGCGTGCGCATGTGCTCGTCGAACACGGCGCGGGCGATCGGGATCAGCGCCGGGTGCGCCACCCAGGTGCCGTCGTGGCCGGCGGTGACCTCGCGCAGCTTGTCCGCGCGCACCCGCGCCATCGCCTGCTCGTTGGCCGCCTCATCGTGGCCGATCGGGATCTGCGCGGCCATGCCGCCCATCGCATGCGCGCCGCGGCGGTGGCAGGTGCGGATCAGCAGTTCCGAGTAGGCCTTCAGGAACGGCTGGGTCATGGTCACCTGGCCGCGCTCGGGCAGCACCCGGTCCGGATGCCGGCGGAAGGTCTTCAGGTAGGAAAAGATGTAGTCCCAGCGGCCGCAGTTCAGGCCGACGATGCGCCCGCGCAGCGCATGCAGGATCTCGTCCATCTCGAACACCGCCGGCAGCGTCTCGATCAGCACGGTGACCTTGATCTGGCCCTGCGGCAGGCCGAGCATGTCCTCGATGTGGGCCAGCGCGGTCTCCCACAGCGCCGCTTCCTCCATCGACTGCAGCTTGGGCAGGTACAGATAAGGACCGCGGTCCTTGGCCTGCAGCGCGCGACCGTTGTGGAAGGCGAACAGCGCCGCATCGAACAGGCCGCCGGCCAGCGGTTGGCCGTCGACCAGCACGTGCTTCTCGTCCAGGTGCCAGCCGCGCGGGCGCACGATCAGCACCGCCTGCTCCTCGTAGGGCCGCAACGTATAGCGCTTGCCCGGGCTGCCGTCGCGCGCGGCCGGCGCGGTGAAGGTCAGGGTCCCGGCCACCGCCTCGGCCAGCGCGCGCTGGCCGGCGACCAGGTTGCGCCAGGTCGGCGCGGTCGAATCCTCGAAGTCCGCCATGTACACCTTGGCGCCGGAGTTCAGCGCGTTGATGACCATCTTCGGATCGGTCGGGCCGGTGATCTCGACCCGGCGGTCCTGCAGCGCCTCGGGCAGCGGCGCCACCTGCCAG
>NZ_AQOK01000248.1:0-9772 GCF_000364645.1 Xanthomonas sp. SHU 308
TGTCGTCGCGGAAGTCCGGCAGGCCGCCGGCGTCGAAGAACGCCTGGCGCTCGCGCCGCGCGGCCAGCCGCGCCTGCCGCTCCGGCTCGATCGCCCGGTGCAGCGACACCAGCAGGGCCAGCAGCGGCGGCGGCAGCAAGGCGTCCTGGCCGGCCAGCGAGGCGGTCAGGGCGATACCCGGCGTGGAGCGCGTGGACGGGTCGGGAGCGGCAGCGAAAGCGGGGGCGGACATGTGGGGATTCCTCGATGTTTCCGGGGCTCCACCGTGCTGCCGACGGATGTATTTGACAAAGCAGTTTTGTCAATGTTTTATATAAGTAAGACTTATATCTATCACGTCATGGCCACGGGTAGCGCCGCAACCCCTCGATTTCCTTACAAATCCGACCGACTCAAGCCGCTGCGCGCGTTCTGCCAGACGGTGCGACTGGGCGCGGTATCGCGGGCCGCGGATGCCTTGTTCGTCAGCCAGCCGGCGGTGACCCTGCAGTTGCAGGCGCTGGAACGCGAACTGGGCGTGGTGCTGTTCGAGCGCAGCGGCCGCCGCCTGGTGCCCAGCCGCGAGGGCCAGTTGCTGTACGAGATGGCGCAGCCGCTGGTGGAGAGCCTGGACCGGCTGGAGGCGGATTTCCGCGAGAAGGCGCGCGGGCTGGACGCCGGCGAACTCAACGTCGCTGCCAACAGTTCCACCATCCTCTATCTGCTGCCGAAGATCGTGGAGGCCTTCCGCGCCCGCCACCCGCAGGTGCGGCTGACCCTGCACAACGCGATCAGCGCCGACGGCACCGACCTGCTGCGCGAGGACGCGGTGGACCTGGCGGTCGGCTCCATGCTCGACGTGCCGGCCGACCTCAGCTACGCCCCGGTGTACCGCTTCGAACAGTTGCTGATCGCCCCGCGCGACCACGCGCTGGCCCGCAAGCCGAAGCTGACCCTGGAAGACCTGTCGCCCTACCCGCTGATCCTGCCGCCGCGGCGCCAGGTCACCTATCGCCTGGTCGACCTGGTGTTCCAGCAGGCGCGCGTGCCCTACACCGTGGCGCTGGAAGTCGGCGGCTGGGAGGTGATCAAGCAGTACGTGGCGATGGGCATGGGCGTGTCCATCGTCAGTTCGATCTGCCTCACCGACGCCGACCGCGCGCGCCTGGCCACCCGCGCCCTGAGCGACTACTTCCCGGCGCGCAGCTACGGCGTGGTGGTGCGCAAGGGCAAGTACCTGTCGCCGCAGGCACGCGCCTTCATCGAGCTGATCCAGCCGGACCTGTTCACCCCGCGCGGCTACGACGAGAGCGGGCCTTCGGAGCGGTAGCTGCGCACGGCCGCGCGTCAGCGGCGCCCTTGGGCTCTGCTACCGTGGCGGCACACCCGCTGTACACCGACCGCCCGTGTCCCTGCCCTCCCGCTACGCCGAAGCCGACGCACCCCCGGCGCTGCGCGACCGCCTGCGCTGCAGTTGGCGGTTCCGCCAGGGCGAAGCCGAGACCGCCGCGACGCAGGTGCTGCCGGATGGCTGCGTCGACCTGATCTGGGACGGCCGCGCCCTGTTCGTCGCCGGGCCGGACCGCCGCGCCACCGATGCCAGATTGGCGCCAGGCAGCGTGCTCACCGGCGTGCGCCTGGCCGCCGGTGCCGGCGCCAGCCTGCTCGGCGTGCCGCTACACGCCATTGCAGACCAGCGTGTGCCGCTGGAGACGCTGTGGGGCGTCCGCGGCCGCGACTGGCAGGCACGGATGGAAGACACCGCCGATCCGCTGACGGCTTTGCACACGCTGTGCGCGAGCCGGCCGCTGCACCGCGACTCCGCGATGGCCTGGCTGTTCGCACAACTCGCCGGCGACGCACCGCCGCGGCTGGACTCGCTGACCCATGCGCTGGGCGTCAGCGAACGCACCTTGCGGCGACGCAGCCACGAGGCCTTCGGCTACGGCGCCAAGACCCTGGAGCGCATCCTCTGCGCCTGCAACGCTTCCTGGGCCTGGTCCGCCAGCATCCCAGCCTGACCGCGGCCGCCCTCGAGGCCGGCTACGGCGACGCACCGCACCTGGTGCGCGACAGCCGGCAACTGACCGGCCTGCGCCCGCGCGACCTGGTGCAGCGGCACGCGCGCTGAGCTGGCCGTTTTCGCCAAGCCGGCGGCCGCACGGTGGTCGATACTGGCGCCCCGTCCAAAGGAACCGCCCATGTCCCGCGCCGAACAGCATCACCGCATCGACTATCTGGAATTCGCCGTCGCCTCGATCGCCGCGGCCAAGGCCTTCTACGGCCAGGCCTTCGACTGGACCTTCCAGGACTACGGCCCGGACTACTGCGAATTCCGCGACGGCCGCCTGAGCGGCGGCTTCTTCCACGGCACGCCGCAGCCCGGCGGCGCCCTGGTGGTGCTGTACTCCAACGACCTCGCCGCCACCCAGGCGCGCATCGAAACCGCCGGCGGCCGCATCGTGCGCCCGCTGTTCGACTTCCCGGGCGGGCGCCGCTTCCACTTCGCCGACCGCGACGGCTACGAGCTGGCGGTGTGGTGCGAGGGCTTGTGACGGCACCGCGGCACCAGCAGGTTGCCTCCGCAGGAGCGGCTTCAGTCGTGACGGGCACTCCCAGTAACGCCTGTCGCGGCTGAAATCGTTCCTACGGATCAGGTCGCGTCACTGCGCGCGGTGCCCTACAGCCGCGCCCACTCGAATCCCTCGCCGCGGCGGTAGAACACCGCCAGCGCCTTGCCGTAGACGCTGTCGGCATCGACGAAGCCGAAATAGCGGCCATCGAAACTGTCGCCGCGATGATCGCCCATGACCAGCAGTTTGCCGGGCGGTACGCGCACACCGTGCAGGTCCGGGCCGCCGCCTGCGTCGAGGTCAAGCCGCGCGATGCGCGCACCGAAGCGCTCGGCATCGCCCGCCGCGCCCACCTGCAGCGGCTGGCCATTGATGGAGAGATGGCCATCGCGCACGTCCACACGATCGCCCGCCACCGCCACCACGCGCTTGATCAGGCGGGTGCCGTCGTGCGGCGAGTCGAACACCGCCACATCGCCGCGCTGCGGCCGGCCGCGTTCGAGCACGCGGTACTCGGTGAACGGCACGCGCAGCCCGTAAGCGCTCATGTCCACGGCAACGCGATCGCCGGGCTGCAGCGTCGGCTGCATCGAGCCGGAGGGCACCACATAGTGATTGGCGAAGGACGACCGCGCGGCGGTGAGCAGCAACAGCATCACCACCATCGGCAGCAATTCCTTGCGGCTCCAGCGCGCGGCGCGCTGCAGGCGGGTGGCATGCGGATCGGCGTGGGTCATGGGGCACCTGGGGTGAGCGAGGGCGGCACGGGATGTGTCATCGCGACAGTGCGCGCTTGGCGGCTCGCGGGGCCAGTGACGAAAGGCATGGCGCCGCCCGGCACAGACGCCTGCCGACACCATGCAGACGGCAACTCATTTGCAGTCTGGAAACTCACCCACTGTGACGACGGGAGGCAGACGCTCCTCGTTTCCGCCATCCCTCCCTTGTTCGCCATTGAGATACGTGATCCGCGCGCCTTTCCCGTCGCGACGCACTGCATAAAGCGGCTCGTTCCGCTCCGAATACACCACGAGCGTTTCGTCTTCGGCATGCGTCGAGAACAAGGCCGGCGTCAAAGCCCCGCCCTCGTAGCGCTGGATCAACAGCCGAGTGCCATCGACGGCAGGCAGGATCCATAGCGTCGTCCCCAGCAACTCCCCCTCTTCCTCGATGCGACAGACGCTGGAGAAGCTTTGCGGCCGCGATGCGCTGAAATGCGCCGGCCCCGTCGCCGCGCCCACCAGGAGCGCCATGGCAAACATCATGCTTCGATACTCCCATGCATCAGATGGATAAATCAGCAGCGATCATGCCGCCCTGTCGAGACACGTTACCAGGGCGCCCTTCCCCGGCCGCAGCGCGCGTCAGCGTGCGAGCAAAAGAACGGCGGTCACGCCGTCGGCCGATGCCTACGGCATGACCTCGATGCGGTTGGACGTAGCGGCCTTGAGGGAACCCACCTGACCAGAAACATTCGCGAAAGTTTTCGCCGGAAGTTCGCGGTACCGCAACAACGGCTGCACAGCCACCAAATAGCGGCGTCCAGGGACGATCCCGTAGTTCCGAGACAGATCCACCGTCGCGGATTTCGACTCGCCCGGAACCAGGATCACGTCGGGCCTCGAACCCGGCAGCTGGCTCACGTAGATGCCGCGGTAGGCCACAGCGCTTCCGTCCTCCTGCAGCACTCGTAACACATTCGCTTGCAGTCGCCCGTCGCGGTTCACCTCGGGGATATAGGCATCCGGCACCGCGATCGGCTGATCGCCCACGTTGGCCAGGGTGATCGTGATGACCGCTGCGCCCGTGCTCTCACTGGCTGCTTGCGCATGTTCCAGTCGGATGTCCAATCGCCCTGCGGCGGACACCGCAAAACAGGCGACCAGCAGCGCCATACCGACAATCCAGCGTCCCTTCATGACCATCTCCTTGTGGTGGATGGAGTATCCGGACACTCCAACAAAAACGGGATGGCCGCAAGGCCATCCCGTTCTCGACACACTCGATCGGCGCAGCGCCGATCAGTTCTTCAGACCGCGGTTTTCCAGCAGCGGCTCGACGCTGGGGTCCTTGCCGCGGAAGTCGCGGTACAGGGTGGCCAGGTCGACGGTGTTGCCGCGCGAGAGGATCTTGGCGCGGAAGATGTCGCCGTTGGCGCGGGTCAGGCCGCCGTGCTCCTTGAACCACTGGAACGCGTCGTCGTCGAGCACTTCCGACCAGAAGTAGGCGTAGTAGCCGGCCGAGTAGCCGCCGCCCCAGATGTGGTCGAAATAGGTGGTGCGGTAGCGCGGCGGCACTTCCGGCAAGTCCACCTTGTACTTCTTCAGCGAGTCGGCCTCGTACTTGTCCACGTCCTGCAGCGGCGCGTCGGCCGGCAGGGTGTGCCAGGACAGGTCGAGCAGCGCCGCCGACAGGTACTCGGTGGTGGCGTAGCCCTGGTTGAAGGTGCGCGACTTCTTGATCTTCTCCACCAGGTCGGCCGGCATCGCTTCGCCGGTCTGATAGTGCTTGGCGTAGTGCGCGAACACCTTCGGATCCGACGCCCAGTGCTCGTTGAACTGCGAAGGGAACTCGACGAAGTCGCGCGAGGTGGCGGTGCCGGCCAGGGTCGGGTACTTCACGTTGGAGAACATGCCGTGCAGCGCATGGCCGAACTCGTGGAACATGGTGGTGACGTCGTCGAAGCTCAGCAGCGCCGGCTGGCCCGGGGCAGGCTTGGTGAAGTTGCAGACGTTGTAGACCACCGGCTTGGTGCCGGTCAGGCCGTTCTGGCCGACGAACTCGTCCATCCAGGCGCCGCCGGACTTGCTGTCGCGCTTGAAGTAGTCGGTGTAGAACAGCGCCAGCGACTTGCCGTCCTTGTCGAACACTTCATAGACCTTCATCCCGTCATGGTAGGTGGGGATGTCGGTGCGTTCCTTGAAGGTGAGGCCGTACAGCTGGTTGGCGGCGTAGAAGACGCCGTTCTGCAGCACGTTGTCCAGTTCGAAGTACGGCTTGATCTGCGCTTCGTCGAGGTCGTACTTGGCCTTGCGCACCTGCTCGGCGTAGAAGTCCCAATCGGCAGCGGTGAGCTTGAAGCCGCCCTTCTGCGCGTCGATCACCTTCTGCATCTCGGCCGCTTCGCTGCGCGCCTTGGCGGTGGCGGCGGGCACGGTGTCGGTGAGCAGCTTCAGCGCCGCGTCCGGGGTCTTGGCCATCTGGTCGCTGAGGCTGTAGGCGGCGTAGCTGTCGAAGCCGAGCAGCTTGGCCTTCTGCGCGCGCAACTGCGCCAGGCGCTGCACGGTCTGGCGGGTGTCGTTGGCATCGCCCTTCTCGGCGCGCGACTGCGAGGCGGCCATCACCTGCTGGCGCAGGTCGCGGTCCTTCAGCGAGGCCAGCACCGGCTGCTGGGTGGTGTTCTGCAGGGCCAGCAGGTACTTGCCGTCGAGCTTGCGCGCGGTGGCGTCCTGCGCGGCCGAGGCGATGTCGCCGTCGGACAGGCCGTCGAGCTTGGCCTTGTCGTCCACCACCACCGCACCGGCGGCGGTGGCCGCGACCAGCTTGGTGTGGAACTGCGTGGCCAGGGTGGTCTCTTCGACGTTGAGCTTGCGCAGGGTGGCCTTGTCGGCGTCGGACAGCTGCGCGCCGGCACGCACGAACTCCTGGTATTCGTATTCGACCAGGCGCTTCTGCTCCGGGTCGAGGGTCAGCGTGTCGCGCTGGTCGTACAGGCTCTTGATGCGCGCGAACAGCTTCGGGTCCAGGCTGATCTCGTCCTGGTGCGCGGCCAGCTTGGGCGCGATCTCTTCCTGGATCTTCTGGCGGGCATCGTTGGTGTCGGCCTGGACCAGGCCGAAGAAGATGCGCGACACGCGGGTCAGGGTCTCGCCGCTGCGCTCCATCGCTTCCAGGGTGTTGGCGAAGGTGGCCGGTTCCGGGTTGTCGGCGATCTTGCGGATCTCGGCCAGGTGCTGCTTCATGCCCTCTTCGAAGGCCGGCAGGTAGTCGCTGTCCTTGATCTTGTCGAACGGCGGCGCCTGGAACGGCAGCGTGCTGGGGGTCAGCAGCGGGTTGGCGGCGGTGGCGGGCTGCGCGGCGGCCGGAGCAGCGGGGGCGGCGGGCACGGGGGTGGACTCCTTACCGGAACAGGCAGCCAGCGCCAGGCTGATGGCGGCGGCCAGAACGACGTTACGCGACATGAGGTGGAACTCCTGGGAGGACCTTGGGGCCAAGACAGCCGCCCACGTTACCGGGTTTGCATGGCAGCGGCATGTGCCATTGGCTCGGCCCGGCGCGGCAGCCAGCCGGCGTACAGATGGCCGGGCGCGGGCATGGCGCCAGCGCCCCGCAGGGGGCGCCGGCGCGCAGGGCTCACTGCCCGCCGGGCAGCGGCAACGCCTCGTCCTTGAAGATGGCCACGTGCGGCACGCCGTCGGCGCCGATCCAGCCGCGGTACATGCCCTCGGTGTTGAACGGGAAGGCCACGCTGCCGTCGGCGCCCAGCGCGATCGCACCGCCGTCGCCGCCGGCCTTGGGGATCTGCTTGTCGATCACCGCGTCGGCGGCCTGGGCCAGGCTCTGCCCGGCGTACTTCACCCGCGCACAGATGTCGTAGGCGGCCACCGCGCGGATGTAGAACTCGCCCCAGCCGGTGCCGGACACCGCGCAACGGCTGTCGGCGAAGGTGCCGGCGCCGATGATCGGCGAATCGCCGACGCGGCCGTAGCGCTTGTTGGTCATGCCGCCGGTGGAGGTGCCGGCGGCCAGGTTGCCCTGCAGGTCCAGCGCCAGCGCACCGACCGTGCCGAAGTGCTTGGCGGTTTCCAGATCGGCGTGCGCCTGCTTGTTGGCTTCTTCCTTCAGCGCCTGCTGCAGTTGCTGCCAGCGCTTCTCGGTGCGGAAGTAGGACGGCGCGACCAGCGTGATCCCGTGCTGCTTTGCGAAGACCTCGGCGCCATCGCCGACCAGCATCACGTGCTCGGACTGGTCCATCACCGCACGCGCCAGTTCGATCGGGTTCTTGACCCGATGCACGCCGGCCACCGCGCCGGCCTTGCCGGTGCGCCCGTCCATGATCGCCGCGTCCAGTTCGTTGCGGCCGTCGTGGGTGAACACCGCGCCCTTGCCGGCGTTGAACTGCGGCGAGTCCTCCAGCACGGTGATCGCCGCGGCGACCGCGTCCACCGCCGGCTTGCCCTGCGCCAGCAGCGCCTGCCCGGTGCGCAGCGCCTTCTCCATGGCCGCGCGCGCCTCGGCCAGGTCGGCCGGGCTGCTGCTGGCGCGCTCGACGCCGGCGCCGCCATGGATCACCAGGGTGGTGGCGGGAATCTCGCGCATGCGCCCGTCCTGCACCGCGTAGTAGCGGTGGAAGACCGGTGCCTCGACGCGGCCGTCGGGCAGGTGCAGGGTGGAACCGGGGCCGACCCCGACGGTCTCGATGCGGGCGGCCTGCAGCGGCTGCCCGGCCGGGGTGGGCGGTTGCAGCGGCCCGGCGACCACGGTGGCCACGGCCTGCGGATCGGTGGCATAGACGCGCGCGGTACCGTCGCCCTCCACCGCCAGCGCGGCGCTCTCGTCCACGCCCAGGCCGATCAGCGGCTCCCCCTTGGGCGCCAGCGTGGCGGCCTTGGCGCGGAACGCGAACAGGCGGCCGAGGCGGTCGCGCTCGCGGAAGTGGGTGTCGGTGATGACCCGCTTGAGCAGGTCCAGGTGCAGGAAGTCGGTCTCGATGGTGACCGCCGGCCCCAGCGGATCGGCCAGCGCCGCCGGGCTGGTGATGCTGCCGCCGTCCATCGAGCCGTACAGGTACTCGCCCAGCATCGCCAGGCCGGCGCTGGTGCCGCCCAGCGGCTTGCCGGCGCGCACGTGCGCATCCAGCGCGTCGGCCACCGGGGTGTTCTTCCAGTAGCGCACGTAGCGCGACTGGTCGCCGCCGGCGATGAAGATGCCGTCGGCGCGGGCCAGCGCGCGCAGCAGCGCCGGATCGCTGGAGGCGCCGCGGCCGCTGAACACGAACGTCTCGACCGAGGCCACGCCGCCGACCTTGCGGTAGAACTCCTCGCCCACCTCGTTGGCCTGCGAGGCGCGCAGCACCACCACGTGGCCGTGCCCGGCCTTGGCCATGAACCAGCGCAGCGCGTCGTAGTTGCGGTCGCCGCCCCCCATCAGCAGCAGGCCGGGCGACACCGGGCCGGGTGTGGGCGCGGCCGGATCGCCGACCAGGTACTGGCGGTAATCGCGCGCGACGGCGGGCGTGGCCAGGCACAGGCCCAGCAGCAGCGACATCCAGGGCCGGAACATGCCGACGGAACGGGTCATGCGGATCTCCTCGGGAACGGGGCGGGCAGGCGAGCGTGCGGCTCGTTGCTGAGAGGGGACGAACGGCGGCACGGTTTCCCCCCGCCGCCTTCACCCTCCCACGTCGGCGCGCGCGGCACTTGCCCGCACGCACCGGCGATCGGCTAATGTGGGATCCATGTCCGCTTCCCTCGACGATTGGTTCGTCCAAGAAATCCTCGTCCACGAGCAGGCGCTCAGCGGCTACCTGCGGCGCTGCTGGCCGCATCGCGAGGAGTGGCACGACCTGCGCCAGGAGATCTACGTGCGCGTCTACGAGGCCGCCGGCAAGGCCCGGCCGAGCCTGCCCAAGTCGTTCCTGTTCGCCACCGCGCGGCACCTGATGACCGACCGGTTGCGCCGCAACCGGGTGGTGTCGATCGAGGCAGTGGGGGATCTGGAGTCGATGCACGTCCTGATAGACGAGCTGTCGCCGGAACGCTGGTGCGGCGGACGGCAGGTGCTGGGCCGGCTGGCGGCGGCCTTCGACCGGTTGCCGGACCGCTGCCGCAGCGTGGTCTGGCTGCGGCGGGTCGAGGAACTGCCGCAGAAGGAGGTGGCCGTGCGCCTGGGAATCAGCGAGAAGAGCGTGGAGAAGCACGTGGCCCGGGGCATGCGCCTGCTGGCCGATCATTTCCATGGCGACGAGGGCGCGGCGGCGCCGGCGAAGCCGATGCAGGCGCGGGCACGCGATGGACAGCAGGTGGATTGAGGCGCGTGCGGCGGCCTGGCTGGCGCGGCGCGACCGCGACGACTGGTCCGACGCACGGCAGGCGCGCCTGGATGCCTGGCTGGCCGCAGCCACCGCGCACCGGGTGGCGTTCCTGCGCCTGCAGGCCGCCTGGCAGGAGAGTGGGCGCTTGCAGGCACTCGGCGCCGGCCAGCGCGATGGGCAGGTGCCC
>NZ_AQOK01000249.1:0-2239 GCF_000364645.1 Xanthomonas sp. SHU 308
GCGGCCTCCCCGGCCGCCGCGCCCGGCCTGCAGGCCGATGCCCTGCCCATGCAGTGGCGCTGCGGCGAGGAACTGGTGCAGGCCGCCGCCGATCCGGCGCGCGAGCGCCTGGCCCTGCAGGTGCGCGGCACCCGCCTGGACATGCAGCGCACCGATGCCGGCGGCGCCACCGGCGCACGCTACACCGACGCCCTGGGCAATATTTTCTGGCAGTCGCAGCCGGACCAGGCCACGCTGACCCTGGCCGGCCTGGGCGAGACCCTCAAATGCGTCCGCCACGACAGCGGCATGACCGGCTGAACACCGGCGCGGGGGCGGCCGCCGCCAAAAACCCGGCACAGTTCACACCTTCAGAATGGCGCGGCGGGGCCGACATCTAGAGCGTCCCCGCTCCGGCCCGCAGGCTGCCCCGCCATGCTCATCATCGTTGGCTTCATCGTCGTCATCATCAGCGTGGTCGGCGGCTACGTGCTGTCGCACGGCAAACTCGGCGCGCTGTGGCAGCCCTACGAGCTGATGATCATCGGTGGCGCGGCGCTGGGCGCGTTCCTGGTCAGCACCCCGGGCAAGATCGTCAAGGCGACGCTCTCCGGCGTGCTGGGCGTGTTCAAGGGCCCGCAGTACAAGGCCGACGACTACCGCAGCACCCTGACCCTGATCTACGAACTGCTGAACAAGGCGCGCCGCGACGGCTTCATGGCCCTGGAAGACCACGTCGAGCGCCCGGCCGACAGCGCGATCTTCGGCAACTACCCGAAGGTGCTGGCCGACCACCACCTGCTCGACTTCATCACCGACTGCCTGCGCCTGATGATCGGCAGCAACATCGAGCCGCACGAACTGGAACCGCTGCTGGAGCTGGAGCTGGAGAAGCACCACCACGAGGCGATGGCGCCGGCGCATGCGCTGAGCAAGGTGTCCGACGGCCTGCCCGGTTTCGGCATCGTCGCCGCGGTGCTGGGCATCGTCATCACCATGGGCTCGATCGGCGGTCCGATCGAGGAGATCGGCCACCACGTCGGCGCGGCGCTGGTCGGCACCTTCCTCGGCATCCTGCTGGCCTACGGCTTCGTCGCGCCGCTGTCGGCGGCGATGGAAGCGCGCGCCGAGCAGGACAGCCGCATCTTCGAATCGGTGAAGACCGCGCTGCTGGCCTGCCTGCGCGGCTACAACCCGAAGATCGCCCTCGAATTCGCGCGCAAGACCCTGCCGACCGACGTGCGGCCGAGCTTCGCCGACTTCGAATCGCATCTGAAGACGATCAAGTAACGCGGTCATGGCCGAGACCAAATCCACCGTCGTCATCCGCCGGGTCAAGAAGGTCCAGGGCGGCGGCCACCACGGCGGCGCGTGGAAGGTGGCCTATGCCGACTTCGTGACCGCGATGATGGCGTTCTTCCTGGTGCTGTGGCTGGTGGCGGCCACCACCAAGGAACAGCGCGCGGCGATCGCCGAATACTTCCGCAACCCCAGCCCGCTGGCCGGCAAGAGCCCGGCGCCGAGCCCCGGCATGGCCGGCCCCGGCGGCGCCAGCACCTCGATGATCAAGCTCGGCGGCGCCGGCGAGATGCAGCGCGGCAACAACAAGGATCCGTTCGGCAGCAAGAGCCTGAAGGGCGACGACAGCAAGACCACGCAGCGCGAGAAGGAGAAGCAACGCCTGGAAACGCTGATGCAGGAACTGAAGGAAGCCATCGACAAGAGCCAGGCGCTGGAACCGTTCAAGGACCAGCTGCTGCTGGACCTGACCCCGGACGGCCTGCGCATCCAGATCGTGGACAAGGAAAACCGGCCGATGTTCGACCTCGGCAGCGCGGTGCTCAAGCCCTACACCCGCGGCATCCTCCACGAGCTGTCCGGCTTCATCAACCAGGTGCCCAACCACATCAGCATCACCGGCCACACCGACGTCACCCAGTACAGCGGCAAGAACGGCTACAGCAACTGGGAACTGAGCGCGGACCGCGCCAACGCCGCGCGCCGCGAACTGGTCGCCGGCGGCATGGGCGAGGACAAGGTCTCGCGCGTGGTCGGGCTGTCCTCCTCGGTGCTGTTCGACAAGCAGGTGCCGAACAATCCGATCAACCGCCGCATCAGCATCGTGGTGATGACCAAGGATGCCGAGGACGCCGCCACCGCCGACGGCGACCACAGCGTCGCCCTGGGCACGGTGCAGCCCGACGCCGACACCAAGGTGCCGGACCTGAGCGCCGCGGCGACGGACGCGGCCGCCGCGCCA
>NZ_AQOK01000250.1:0-793 GCF_000364645.1 Xanthomonas sp. SHU 308
CACGGTCGGCCCGCCGCGCCTGGCCGCCGGCCACTGGCGCGCCTACGCCACGCCGCTGGCCGCCGCGTTCGCGCTGCTGACGCCGGTCGCGGTGCGCCTTGGCTACCCTGAAACCTGATTCCCCAAGGAGATTCACGCATGCGTCTTCGCAGTGACAGCATCCAGCCGGGTCAGCCCATCGCCGCGACCTACGCGATGGGCCAGGCCGACGGCTTCGGCGGCAACCGCAACCCCCACCTGGCCTGGGACGCGGTGCCGGCCGGCACCCAGTCCTTCGTGCTGTTGTGCGTCGATCCGGACGTGCCGACCGTGGCCGAGATGGTCGGCCGCGACGACGTGCAGATTCCGGTCGAACAACCGCGCACCGAATTCGTGCATTGGGTGGCGGTGGACCTGCCCGCCGACCTGCGCGAGATCGCCGAAGGCAGCGCCAGCGACGGCGTGGTGGCCAAGGGCAAGCAGCAACCGCCCGGCCTGGACGGCGCGCGGCAGGGACTGAACAGCTACACCGACTGGTTCGCCGGCGACGCGGCGATGGGGGGCGATTACCACGGCTACGACGGCCCGTATCCGCCGGCCAACGACCTGCGCGTGCACCGCTACTTCTTCCGCCTGTTCGCGCTGGATGTGGCGAGCCTGGACGTGCCGGCACGCTTCACCGCCGCCGATGCCTTGCGCGCGATGCAGGGCCACGTGCTGGCCGAAGCCAGCCTGCACGGCACCTACAGCCTCAATCCGGCGGCGAAGTAAGCCGTAAAGCCCCTCTCCCGCCGGGAGAGGGGTTGGGGTGAGG
>NZ_AQOK01000251.1:0-4796 GCF_000364645.1 Xanthomonas sp. SHU 308
CGCGAGCGCCCCGCGGCCAGCCGCGCCACCAGCAGGAAGCTGGCGCCGGGGCTGATCGCCCCCAGCGTCAGCACCCCGGCGATCGCCAGCAGGCTGGCGCCGGTCACCCCAGCGCCTGCGCGTGCACCCCGGCCACCGCGCGGCCGGAGGGATCGGCCATCGTCGCGAAGCTGGCATCCCAGGCGATCGCCGCCGGCGAGGAGCAGGCGATCGACTTGCCGCCGGGCACGGTCTCGGCCGCGGCCGGGGTCGGGAACACGCGCTCGAACAGGCTGCGGTAGTAATAGGCTTCCTTGGTCTGCGGCGGGTTCACCGGGAAGCGCTTGTCGGCCGCGGCCAGTTCGCGGTCGCTGACCTGGGCCTCGGCATGCGCCTTCAGCCCATCGATCCAGCCGTAGCCGACGCCGTCGCTGAACTGCTCCTTCTGCCGCCACAGGATCGACTCGGGCAGATAGCCCTCGAAGGCTTCGCGCAGCACCGCCTTCTCGATGCGCTTGCTGCCGTCGGCGCGGGTGCCGGCCATCTTGTACTGGGCATCCATGCGCATGGCCACGTCCAGGAACTCCACGTCCAGGAACGGCACGCGCGGCTCCACGCCCCAGGCCATCATCGACTTGTTGGCGCGCAGGCAATCGTAGTTGTACAGCGCGTCGAGCTTGCGGATCAGTTCTTCGTGGAATTCGCGCGCGTTCGGCGCCTTGTGGAAGTACAGGTAGCCGCCGAAGATCTCGTCGCTGCCTTCGCCGGAGAGCACCATCTTCACCCCCATCGCCTTGATCCGCCGCGCCAGCAGGAACATCGGCGTGGAGGCGCGGATGGTGGTGACGTCGTAGGTCTCGATGTGCCGGATCACCTCCGGCAACGCGTCCAGGCCCTCCTCGAAGGTGTACTCGAAGCCGTGGTGCACCGTGCCCAGCGCCTCGGCGGCGATCGCCGCGGCGGCCAGATCCGGCGAGCCCTTCAGGCCGATCGCGAACGAGTGCAGGCGCGGCCACCAGGCCTCGGCCTCGTCGTTCTCCTCGATGCGCTTGCGTGCGAAGCGCGCCGCCACCGCCGCGACCAGCGACGAATCCAGTCCACCGGAGAGCAGCACGCCGTACGGCACGTCGGTCATCAGCTGGCGATGCACGGCGCGCTCGAACGCCTCGCGCAGTTCCTGCTTGCTCACCTCCACGCCCTGCACCGCCGCGTAGTCGCGCCACGGCTTGCGGTAGTACTGCACCAATTCGCCGCTGGCGCTGTCGTAGTAGTGCCCCGGCGGGAACTGGGCGACGTCGGCGCAACTGTCGGCCAGCGACTTCATCTCCGACGCCACCCGCAGCCGCCCCTGCGCATCATGGCCCCAGTACAGCGGGCACACGCCCATCGGATCGCGCGCGATCAGCACGCGCCCGGCGGCCTTGTCCCACAGCGCGAAAGCGAAGATGCCGTTGAGGCGGTTCAGCAGCGCGTCCGGTGTGGTTTCGCGGTACAGCGCGTTGATCACCTCGCAGTCCGAGCCGGTCTGGAAGGCGTATGGCTGCACCAGCTGCTTCTTCAGTTCGCGATGGTTGTAGATCTCGCCGTTGACCGCCAGCGCCAGCTGCCCATCGTCGGAAAGCAGCGGCTGCGAACCGCCGGCCGGGTCGACGATGGCCAGGCGCTCGTGGACCAGGATCGCGCCGTCGTCGACATACACGCCGCTCCAGTCCGGGCCGCGGTGGCGCTGCCGCTGTGAGCAGTCCAGCGCCTGCCGCCGCAGCGCCTGCAGGTCGTCGCCCGGTTGCAGGCCGAAGATGCCGAAGATCGAACACATGGGAAAGCTCCTGATCGTGGGGTGGTGGTTGCGGAGGGGAACACCCAGGCACAAAAAAAACCCGCATCGGCCGATGCGGGTTTTCTGGTGGCTGGGCGTGGTGTCTCTGGTAGCGCCTAGTCGCAGACCCGCATCGGCCGCGCACGATTATTCGCCAGCGCATTATTGCGGCCGTTGGCGTTGCTCGAGCGGAGGGCGGACAGCGAAGTCATGGAACGACCGTAACCCGGCACGCGAGCCGGCGCAACTGTTACCGCAGCAACCGTTCGATCAGGCGCAGGTACAGATCCGGCAACGCCTCCAGGTCGGCCACGCGCACGTGCTCGTCGACCTGGTGGATGCTGGCGTTGACCGGGCCGACTTCGATGCACTGCGCGCCCAGCGGCGCGATGAAGCGTGCATCGGAGGTGCCGCCGCCGGTGCTCTCCTCCGGCGGCGCGCCGGCGACCTCGCCCAGCACCTCGCGCGCCACCCGGCGCAGCGTGCCTTCCGGGGTGTAGAACGGCTCGCCGCTGCGGTGCCAGCGCAGGTCGTAGTCCAGCCCATGGCGATCGAGCAGCGCGGCGATCTCCGCTTCCAGCCGCGGCGCATCCCAGTGCGGGGTATAGCGCAGGTTGAAGGCGACCTGCAGTTCGCCGGGGATCACGTTGTTGGCGCCGGTACCGGCATGGATGTTGGAGAGTTGCAGGCTGGTCGGCGGGAAGCTTTCGTAGCCATCGTCCCAGTGCCGCGCCACGAGCTCGGCCAGTGCCGGCGCGGCCAGGTGGATCGGGTTGCGCGCCTTGTGCGGATAGGCCACGTGCCCCTGCACGCCGCGCACGCGCAGCGCACCGGAGAGGCTGCCGCGACGGCCGACCCGCAGCAGATCGCCGAGCCGCTCGGTGGACGAGGGTTCGCCGGTGATGCACCAGTCGATGCGCTCGTCACGCTCGGCGAACAGCCGCGCCACATGGCGCACGCCGTCGATCGCATCGCCTTCCTCGTCGCTGGTCAGCAGCAGCGCCAGCGTGCCCGGGTGCTGCGGCTGCGCGGCCACGAACCGCTCCGCGGCGACCACGAAGGCGGCCACGCTGCCCTTCATGTCGGCGGCGCCGCGCCCGTACAGCACGCCATCGCGGACCTGCGGCGCGAACGGATCGCTGCTCCAGGCCTCGCGCGGCCCCGGCGGCACCACGTCGGTATGGCCGAGCAGCGCCAGCACCGGACCGTCGCCGCCGCGATGGGTGGCCCACAGATTGTCGACCTGGCCGCAGCGCAGCCGCTCGATGGCGAAACCGGCGCGCTGCAGCCGCTGCGCGATCAGGTCCTGGCAGCCGGCATCGTCGGGGGTGACCGACGGGCGGGCGATCAGGTCGCAGGCGAGTTCTAGGACATCGGACATGCAGGGACACCGTTGGAAAACACGAGGGAGACGCGATGCGGATCGGCGGCGGCAGCGTCGCGTGCCGACGGCGCACGTTGCGCAGTGTACGAGCGGGACTTGCGGATTCGAAGCATCGGCCGGGATCGCCGGACGGGTGCGCGGTCGCGGCGCCGGCCGTCGCTACGGCGCGATGCCGGGCCAGCGCATGCACTGCACGCGCACCGCGAAAGCTTCGTTGCCAGGCATGCGCCCGCCGTGCGTGCCGGTTTCGACGAAACCGCAGGCGCGGTAGAACGCGAGCGCCGCGGCATTGCACTCCAGCAATTCCAGCGTCAAGCCAGCCGGGCTGGCCTCCTGCACCGCGACCACCAGCGCCTGACCGACGCCGCGCCGGCGCGCGGCCGGATCCACGTACAGCCAGGCCAGTTCCTCGCCGTCGTCGGCGACGAAGCCGAGCACCTGACCCTGCGCTTCTGCGACCTGCACGCGGTAGTCGAACAGGCCTTCGCGCTCGGCCGCGATCGGCAGCGGCAGGAACGCCTCCGGCAGCCCCGCCGCCTGCAGTTCCTCCAGCCGCGCGGCATCGTGGATGGCGCACAGGCGCGCCCAGTCGTCGGCCCGGTACGGGCGGATATTCACGCCACCCCGAACCGCTGCTTGAAGCCGTTGTCGGAGAAACCCTGGCTGAGCTTGCCGTCGTCGGTCACCACCACCGGGCGGCGGATCAGTTGCGGATATTCGCGCAGCAGCAGCTTCCACTCGGCATCGGAGCCGGGTGTCTTCTTGTTGTCGGGCAACTGCCGCCAGGTGGTGGAGGACTTGTTGACCAGCGCGTCGAACCCACCGGCCTGGCCGGCCCAGTCCAGCAGGGTCTCCGGGGTCGGCTTGTGCTCGCGGTAATCGACGAAGGTGTAG
The DNA here is from genome assembly GCF_000364645.1 of Xanthomonas sp. SHU 308. Classification (NCBI taxonomy): domain Bacteria; kingdom Pseudomonadati; phylum Pseudomonadota; class Gammaproteobacteria; order Lysobacterales; family Lysobacteraceae; genus Xanthomonas; species Xanthomonas sp. SHU 308. The sequence continues at coordinate 4,074 of NZ_AQOK01000251.1, forward strand.
GCCACGCCGAAGCGGTCCAGCCACTTGGTCGCCTTCTTGCAGGTGTCGCAGTTCTTCAATCCGTACAACGTCGTCATCGAAACATCCCTTCAAGCGAATGAAGCCGCTCTCCCACCGGGAGCGGGGTTGGGGTGAGGGTCGGTCGGCCCAGAACCGATCGCACTCCAAAGCACCGCGCACCGCCTTTCGGCGGGCGATGCCATCAGGAGACGAACCGGGCATGCCGTCATCGACAGGCAGCAGCGCGCGTGATCTTACCCGCCGCGCGCGCCATCGGCCTCCCACGCGCAAGAAGACGCCGCCAGGCCTCACTGCGCCGGCACTTCCTGGAGCTTGGCCGAGTCGATCCGCCAGCGCAGTTGCGCCGCCGAGGCGCCGTCCACACCGTTGACCCGGCGCAGGACGTAGTCGCCGCGGAAGCGTTGCCGCCTGCCGTCGGCCAGCGTCGCCTCCACGGTGACCGGTACCGGCTGGTACACCGAGCCGGCGGCGCCATCGCTGGCGCCCAGCGCGCCGATCGTCGCCTTCACCGCACGCGTCTGCGCGAAGCCGGCCTTGAAGGCCGCGTAGGACTGCCCCGGGCGCCCGTCCTCGCCCCACTGCTGCCAGGCCGTGGCGTAGTCGCGCGCATTGATCGCCGCGTAATAGCGCCGCACCACGTCGGCCGCGGCCTGCGGGCTGTCGGCGGCCGGGCCGCACCCGGCGGTGGCCGGCCCGTCGCGG
>NZ_AQOK01000252.1:0-2509 GCF_000364645.1 Xanthomonas sp. SHU 308
GATCGCCGATGGACTGCGGTTGTGTTAACAGGCCCTAGTCCTCAGTGGCTCATGCTTTCGGGGCCGTGACCCGTTCCGGCGCAATCCGATTGACCAGCGCCATGCCGATGGCCGTCCACCATTCGCTGGCAGCCACGTCTGACATCCGCGCTTCGTCTGAGGTAATCGCCTGGCTTGCGTGGCTGCGCAGGAAGTCCTCCAGATCGTTCACGCTGGTGAAGTTCATCAGCGTCACCCCGTCGATCCGGCTGGCCTGTGGATGGAACAGCGGCTGATCCGGTTCAACCGGCCCGATGTTGTGGAGTTGCACATAGCGCCGCGTCCAGTCCTTGGACTGCGCCGCCGCCAGCGGTGCATGCTCGTGCAGCCACCATTGCTGGAAGGCTTCGCGGCTGATTGCCGGATCGCGCACATGGAGCTTGACCAGCGTGACGGCCTCATTGCCCGTGACGCTCGGCACGATGACGTATTGGCGCGCCAGCACCGGGGCGATGTCGCGGAAGATCGCCTGGTCTTCGGGCAGGATTTTCTCGCGCACTCGGGCATTGCCCAGCACCACGGCGATGTCCTCGGGGCCGACGAAGTTCAGGTAGGCGATGCCGTCCCAGCGCGGACGCCGGTAGGCTTCGACATGGCCGATGACGGTAGGCCACAACCGGCCTTGTTCATCGACCGGCGCGCGATATGGCGGTGCATCGGTGTAGGTCGGCCCGGGCGCAAAGCGGTGCAACTGGTCATAGCGCAGCAGGCGTTCCAGGCTGCGGTCGTCTGCTTCCTCGGCATGGATGAAGCGCACGCCATGCACCTTGCGCCAATACTCGCCCCAATGCTCGAAGTTGAGGTTCGGATTCCCTTCGAAGGCATTGGCGGCAACATCGGTCGCCGGGTCGGCGATGGCGTTTCCGGCATGGTCGAGCACATGCCCGTCGGCACGCCGCCGCTCGGCCAGCGGCGTGTTGTCGGCACGCGAGAGCAACGAGCACAACACGGTGAGCGGCCGGTCGCTGCCGGGTTGGGGTTGCAGGTAGGGGGCGCGGAACAGCCGTTCCTCGACAGTCTTAGTCATGGGGATGTTTTCCAGGGAGATGGTGAAGAAAGGACACGGCCAACGCCGCCAGCCCGGCCGCTGCCGCAAAGCCATAGAGGCCCAGCGTGCCCGCATGTGCCCACGCGGCGCTGCCGATGGCGGCACCTGCCGCCATGCCAATCATTGCGCCGGTCATCAGCAGGCCGTTGAGGCGGCTGCGGGCCTGCGGGTCCAGCCCGTTGACGATGGCTTGGTGCGAAACCAGCGCCGCCATCACGCCCAGGTCGAAGACCAGGGCACCGACTGCCAGGCTCCAAAGGCTGGGCGGCAGGATTCCCATGCCGAGGAACGCCACAATCACCAGCGCGCATCCGAGGCGGATGGCGGGTAGCGGCCCGTGGCGGTCGTTGAAGCGGCCGAACCAGGGCGCGGCCAGGGCGCCGGCCGCGCCGGCGATGCCGTAGGTGCCTGCTATGCCGGCGCCCAGGTGGAACGGCGCAGCCGCCAGCACCAGGGCAAGCATGGACCAGAACGCGCCTAGCGTTGACGCGAGCAGCGCCTGTGCCACCACGGCCAAGCGCAAGGCCGGGTACTGCCGCCAGAACGTCCACAAACTGGCGATCAACGCGCCGTAGCGACTGCGGCTGGCGGGCGGCAGGTTCGGCACGGTGCGCCAGGCGATCACCATCACCCCCAGCATCAGACCAGCCGCCACGAACTGCATGGCCCGCCAGCCCAGGGACTCGGCGACCCAGCCGCCCAGGGTGCGCGACAGCAGGATGCCGCTGAGCAACCCGGTCGTTACGGTGCCCACGGCCTGGCCGCGCTGTTCGTCGGGGGCCAGTTGGGCGGCGATCGGCACGAAATCCTGGCCGATGCTGCCCAGCAGGCCGACGGCGATGCTGGCGATCACCAGCCAGCCAAGGCCGGGAGAGATACCCGCCGCCACCAGGGCCAGCACCAGCAGCACCGCTTTGACCAGGATGAGCCGCCGTCGAGGTACCACGTCCCCGAGTGGGGCCAGCAATAGCATGCCCAGCGCGTAGTCGATCTGTGTCAGGGTCGGCACCCTGCCGACCTGTTCCGGGGTGGCGCCGAACTCGGACTGCACCAAGGACAGACCCGGTTGAAGGTAGTAGACGTTCGCTACGCCCAGCCCGGCGCAGGTTGCGAGCAGCAACAGCGCGCCATTCAGACGGAATGTGGACGTAAGAGCCGATTGCGGCATAGAAGCCTCGCAAGAAGATCGGCAGCCCTGACGGCAGGCTGCTCCAGCGACACATACTATTGACGAATTTAGATTAGATATATGATCCTAAGATCCAAAGAAAGTTGACCACAGTTCGTCAATAGGCGGGCAATGATTACGCTAGACCCTTTCCAAGGCATTGCCGTCTTCATGCAGGTCGTGCAGGCCGGCAGCTTCACGTTGGCGGCCGAGCGGCTAGATGTGTAAACCCACCACGTTGTTCAGTGGAATTC
>NZ_AQOK01000253.1:0-6627 GCF_000364645.1 Xanthomonas sp. SHU 308
GCGCCTGGACGCGCTCGGCGACCACGCCGCCGCGCAACGCGCCCGCCGCGCCGCGGCGCAGGCCACCGACGGTTCCGCTGTCGCGCGCGCACAGACCACGCCATGAACGACGCCGCCACGACCGCCGCCGAACGCTACCGCCTGCTGCTGCAGCGGCTGGAAGCCAACGAACGCGAATTCCGCCGCCTCGGCCGCGCCGTGGTCAAGGTGCAGGAGGACGAACGCCGGCGCCTGGCGCGCGAGCTGCACGACGGCGTCGGCCAGAACCTCACCGTGCTCAAGCACCGGCTGGCGCAACTGGGCGCGGCGCTCGGCGCGGCCGACGCCGCGTTGCGCGCGCCGCTCGAGGACGCCATCCAGCTGTGCACGCAAGCACTGGAAGACACCCGGCAGATGTCGCGCTTGCTGCGCCCGCCGATCCTCGACGACCTGGGACTGGAAGCCGCGCTGGGCTGGCTCGGCCGCAGCCAGTCCGCCGCCGGCGCCACCCCGGTCAGCGTCGAGATCGGCCCGCTGCCGACGCTGGACGAAGCGCTGCAGACCCTGCTGTTCCGCAGCGCGCAGGAAGCGCTGACCAATGCGCTGAAGCACTCGGCTGCGCAGTCGGTGCTGTTGCGGCTGGTGGCCCGCGACGGCTGGGCGCATCTGCAGGTGCTCGACGACGGCCGCGGCTGCGACCCGCAGCAGGCGCTGGTGGCCGGCGGCAGCGGCCTGAGCGGCCTGCGCGAACGCCTGCGCCTGAGCGGCGGCAGCCTGCGCCTGCAATCGTCCCCGGGCGAGGGCTGCTGCGTGCAGATCCGGGTCCCGCTGGAGGCCGATTGAACGTGATCGCCCTGCCCCGCCCCGACACCCGCGCGGCGCTGCACACGCCGCGACATCCCGCCTGTCGGCGCGCTTGGAGCGCACCGGCATGAGCGCGCCGATCCGGGTCCTCATCGCCGACGACCACACCCTGGTGCGCGAAAGCCTGGTCGCCGTGCTCGACGCGATCGACGGCATCCAGGTGGTGGCGCAGGCCGCCGACGGCATCGAGGCGCTGGCCAAGGCCGAGGCGACCAGCCCGGATGTGGCGATCGTGGACATCTCGATGCCGCGGCTCAACGGCATCGACGTGGTCCGGCGGCTGTGCGAGACCGTGCCGCTGGCGCGGATCCTGGTGCTGACCATGCACGAGGAACACGAATACGTGCTGCACGCGGTGCGCGCCGGCGCCTCCGGCTATCTGCTCAAGGACAGCGCCAGCGCCGACCTGATCGCCGCGGTGCGCAACCTGCACGCCGGCCGCGGCCACTTCTCGCCGCAGGCCGCGCAGGCACTGGTGGCGCAGATGCAGCAGCCGCAGGCGCTGCCGCCCGATCCCTACCGCAGCCTGACCGCGCGCGAACGCGAGGTGTTCCACCTGATCGTGGAGGGCCGCACCACCAAGGAGATCGCGCGGGTGCTGCAGATCAGCGTCAAGACCGCCGAGAACCATCGCTTCCGCGTGCTCAACAAGCTGGGCATGCGCAATACCGCCGAACTGGTGCGCTACGCGGTCCGCCACGGCCTGCTCGACTGAACGGCGCCGCGCACCGGCCGGTTCGGCGCGGCTGCGCATACTCCATACGCCATAGTATCCTGGGCGCCTCGGCCGCACCGCGGCCCTCGTCACGAGCGATCGCATGAGCACCTATCAAGCCCCGTTGACCGATCTCCGCTTCGCGCTGCACGACGTGCTGCAGGTGGAGGCGCTGTTTGCCCGCCTCGGCCATGCCGACGCCAATGCCGAACTGATCGATGCGGTGCTGGAAGAAGCGGCGCGCTTCACCGGCACCGTGCTGGCGCCGCTGAACCGGGTCGGCGACGAGCACGGCTGCACCCTCGACAAGGCCACCGGCGCGGTGACCACCGCGCCCGGCTTCCGCGAGGCCTACCGGCAGTTCGCCGAGGGCGGCTGGACCGGGCTGACCGCCGCCGCCGAGTTCGGCGGCCAGGGCCTGCCGCACACCCTGGGCGTGCCGCTCAACGAAATGGTCAACGCCGCCAACCTGGCCTGGGGCAACTTCCCGCTGCTGTCGCACGGCGCGGTCGAGGCGCTCAAGCAGCACGGCGAGGCCTGGCAGCAGGAGGTGTTCCTGAAACCGCTGGTGGATGGCCGCTGGACCGGCACCATGTGCCTGACCGAGCCGCACTGCGGCACCGACCTGGGCCTGCTCAAGACCCGCGCCGAGCCCAACGCCGACGGCAGTTGGTCGGTCAGCGGCACCAAGATCTTCATCACCGCCGGCGAGCACGACTTCACCGACAACATCGTGCACCTGGTGCTGGCGCGGCTGCCGGACGCGCCGGCCGGCGCCAAGGGCATCTCCCTGCTGGTGGTGCCGAAGTTCAAGGTCGCCCGCGACGGCAGCGTCGGCGAGCGCAACGCGCTGCGCTGCGGCTCGCTGGAGCACAAGATGGGCATCCACGGCTCGGCCACCTGCGTGATGAACTTCGACGGCGCCGAGGGCTACCTGGTCGGGCAGCCGCACAAGGGCCTGCAGGCCATGTTCACCATGATGAACACCGCGCGCCTCGGCGTCGGCCTGCAGGGCATCGGCCTGTCCGAGCGCGCCTACCAGAACGCGCTGCATTACGCCCGCGAGCGCCTGCAGTCGCGTTCGCTGAGCGGCGCCAAGCTGCCGGAGAAGCCGGCCGACCCGATCCTGGTGCACCCGGACGTGCGCCGCATGCTGCTGACGGTGAAGGCGCTGACCGAAGGCAGCCGCCTGCTGGCGCTGCATGCCGCCACCCTGATCGACATCGCGCACAGCGCCCAGGACCCGGCCGAGCGCGAGCAGGCCGACGTGCTGGTCAGCTTCCTCACCCCGATCTCCAAGGCCTGCCAGACCGAGTGGGCGGTGGAGAACACCTATCACGCGCTGCAGTGCTTCGGCGGCCACGGCTACATCCACGAACACGGCATGGAGCAGCTGGCACGCGACGCCCGCATCACCACCCTGTACGAAGGCACCACCGGCATCCAGGCGCTGGACCTGATCGGGCGCAAGACCGCGTCCAGCCAGGGCGCCGGGCTGAAGCTGTTCCTGGCGCAGATCGAGGCCTTCCTGGCCGAGCACGCCGACAACCCGGCGGTGGCCGAATTCGTCGCCCCGCTGCGCGAGAAGGCCGCCGAGTGGGCGGCGCTGACCAAGCGCATCCTGCAGCGCGCCGCCGGCAATCCCGAGGAACTGGGCGCGGCCAGCTACGACTACGTGTTCTATTCCGGCTACGTGGTGCTGGCCTACTGGTGGGCGCGCAGCGTCGCCGCGGCCGAGGCCTCGGCGCATGGCGAGGCGTTCAAGCAGTCCAAGCGCGAGACCGCGCGCTTCTACTACGCTCGCCTGCTGCCGCGCACGCTGACCCACGCCGCGGCCATCGACAGCGGCGCCGCGCCGCTGATGACACTGGCCGACGCGCAGTTCTGAGTCGCGCATCCAGGCCCGAACGCAGCCCCGGCATGCACGCCGTGCCTGGGTTGCACGGCCCGCCGCGACCGATACACAAACCGTCACCAATCGGGTATAAGCTGTCTTCCCGATGGAGACAGACACAACAACGCTTGGTCTGATCGATACCGGGGCCTGCGGCGCCTCGGCCGCGGTCCCGTCGCCTGCGGCGTCCCCTTCCCACCTGCCTTCGGTCCGGCTGCTGTCGCTGGACGCGCATGGCCGCGTGCTGGACTGGATCAACTGGCAGGACGCCGCCTGCCTGTACGCACGCGGCGCGGTCGCCTGGACCCTCGGCGAGCCGTGCCTGCATATCCACGGTGGCATCTGTCGCGCCAGCGGCGAGCGCAGCGTGCTGGAACTGCATCCGATCATCGCCGCGCGCGGCCACGCGCATGCGCGTGCGCTCGACCCCACCCCGACCCTGACCAATACCGCGCTGTTCGCCCGCGACGCGCAACTGTGCCTGTACTGCGGCCAGCAGTTCAGCCGCCCGCAGCTGACCCGCGATCATGTGCTGCCGGTGTCCAAGGGCGGCCGCGACATCTGGGAGAACGTGGTCACCGCGTGCTTCCACTGCAATTCGCGCAAGGGCAATCGCACCCCGCAGCAGGCATCGATGCCGCTGCTGGCGGTGCCGTACCGGCCGAGCTGGATCGAGCATCTGATCCTGTCCAATCGCAACATCCTGGCCGACCAGATGTCGTTCCTGAAGGCGCAGTTGCCGAAGCGCTCGAAGCTCTCGTTGTAGCCGCGCGGCCTCACGCCGCCGTCACGCCCGCTGCGACGGATTGCCGCACCCCGGCCAAAACCGGCCATCCACGCGCCCGCGACTGAACGGGTTGATTGCGCGTGCCCGGAATGGAGAGGAAAATGACAGGTCCGCTGAACCTCCATTCCGATGATCGACCCCACCCGCTATCCGCGCCTCTCGCGCATCCAGGTCCCCGCCGAACTGCGTCGCTTCGATGAATCGGAGCTGCCGGCCATCGCCGAGGAACTGCGCGCCTTTCTGATCGAGTGCGTCGGCAAGAGCGGCGGCCATTTCGGCGCCGGGCTGGGCGTGATCGAACTCACCGTCGCCCTGCACTACCTCTACGACACGCCGGTCGACCAACTGGTGTGGGACGTGGGCCACCAGACCTATCCGCACAAGATCCTCACCGGGCGCCGCGACCGCATCCACACGGTCAAGCAGGCCGATGGCGTGGCGCCGTTCCCCAAGCGCGAGGAAAGCGAGTACGACACCTTCGGCGTCGGCCATTCCTCCACCTCGATCTCGGCCGCGCTGGGCATGGCGGTGGCGCTGCAGCGCATGGGCGACGAACGCAAGGTGGTGGCGGTGATCGGCGACGGCGCGATGACCGCGGGTATGGCCTACGAAGCGCTGAACCACGCTGGCGGCATGGACCCGGAACCGAACCTGCTGGTGATCCTCAACGACAACCGCATGTCGATCTCCGAGGCGGTCGGCGGGGTCACCAAGATGCTGGGGCGAATGAGCGGCAGCAAGACCCTCAACGCCATCCGCGAGGGCGGCAAGAAGATCCTCGGCGACAAGAAGAGCAACCCCACCGCGCGCTTCGTGCGACGCTGGGAAGAACACTGGAAGGGCATGTTCGTGCCGTCCACGCTGTTCGAGGAAATGGGCTTCCACTACACCGGCCCGATCGACGGCCACGACCTGCCGGCGCTGCTCGGCGCGCTGAAGACGCTCAAGACCCTGAAGGGTCCGCAGCTGCTGCACGTCATCACCACCAAGGGCAAGGGCTACGAACTGGCCGAGGGCGACCAGATCGGCTACCACGCCGTGGGCCCGTTCGATCCGAGCAAGGGCCTGGTGGCCAAGCCGGGCGCCAAGGCGCCGACCTACACCGACGTGTTCGGCGACTGGATCTGCGACATGGCCGCGGCCGAGCCGGCGCTGCTGGCGATCACCCCGGCGATGCGCGAGGGCTCCGGCCTGGTGCGCTTCAGCAAGGAATACCCGCAGCGCTACTTCGACGTGGCCATCGCCGAGCAGCACGCGGTGACCCTGGCCGCGGGCATGGCCGTGCACGGCGCCAAGCCCGTGGTGGCGATCTATTCCACCTTCCTGCAGCGCGGCTACGACCAGTTGGTGCACGACGTGGCGGTGCAGCAGCTCGACGTGCTGTTCGCGATCGACCGCGGCGGCGTGGTCGGCCCGGATGGCGCCACCCATGCCGGCAACCTGGACCTGAGTTTCCTGCGCTGCGTGCCGCACCTGGTGGTGATGGCGCCGGCCGACGAAGCCGAGTGCCGGCAACTGCTCAGCACGGGCCTGCGCCATGCCGGCCCGGCCGCGGTGCGCTACCCGCGTGGCACCGGCCCCGGGGTCGCCCCCGGGACCACGCTGGAACCCCTGCCGATCGGCAAGGCGCAAGTGCGCGCGCAGGGCCACACGGTGGCGCTGCTGGCGTTCGGCGCGACCCTGGCGGCGGCCGAACAGGTCGGCCGCGAGCTCGGCCTGAGCGTGGTCAACATGCGCTTCGTCAAGCCGCTGGACCGCGCCCTGCTGCTGGAACTGGCGCAGAGCCACGAAGGCTTCGTGACCATCGAGGACAACGTGGTGGCCGGCGGTGCCGGTTCCGGCGTGGCCGAGCTGCTCAACGCCGAAGGCGTGCTGCGCCCGGTGCTGCACCTGGGCCTGCCCGACGCGTTCCAGCACCACGCCAGCCGCGAGCAACTGCTGGCCGAAGCCGGCATCGACGCCGCCGGCATCCGCGCCGCGGTGCTGAAGCGCTGGCCGCAACTGGCCACCAGCGCCAGCGCACCGCGCACCGCGGCGGGCTGACCCGTCGCGATTGCGAGCAGAGCAACGGCACGGCGGTTGGCGCATGCCGTGCCTGCTTGCGGCATTGCGCACGGTTCTCGATGTGCCTCATGCCGCTTCCGATTGCCCCGGCGTCTCCAGCGCGTGACCTAGGGCGTGTCATCAATCCCCGAGCATGCCGCGCCGCGATTGCGCGCGCCTGTGGCAAGGAAGAGCGAGGAAGTGGACGTCCGTCCACGCCCGAGCGATGACGCGGCCATGGGCGCGCGCAATCGCGGCCCTTCGGGTTGGGCCTGGCAGGCGCGCGGCCGGCGCCGCGCGGCTTGACCTGACGGCCAGTCAGGCGCTGCGCCACGCAACGCCGGC
>NZ_AQOK01000254.1:0-2487 GCF_000364645.1 Xanthomonas sp. SHU 308
ACGTCAGGCGACCTCATCCTGTTGCTGGCGCAAAGCGTGGCCGCCCTGGGAGCGCTCCTTCATCTCGGCATTGCAGCGATGCTACTCCGGCTGGCGCTGCGCGCATCCGCCACCAAGAAGCGCCTCCAGGCACACGGCGAATGCACGGCACAGCGGCGCCCGTTGCGCAGGTCCATCCTCGGCGTCGTTGGCGCAGCGGTGCAGGTACTCATGATGAGCGTGGCGGTAATTGCGCTACCAATCGCTCTGCCGGTGGTAATGCGCGTGCCGGAAGCTGGAATGATGTTCGTGATTCTGATCGTTGCCCTGCTGCTGCTCGGTGTTTCCATCCGGCGCAGTTGCCGCTGGCTGACCGAGGCCCTAGCGCAGGCCGAATGGGCTGTGCGCAGCACCGTGGTGGCCTAACGCCCTTATGAACGCTCAGACTGTTACTGCCATTTTACTTCTGTCCCTCTTGGCCGGATGCAATCAGATGAATACCGCTTCTGAAAAAGCCGACGGTGTTGCGCAAACGGCAGCCGATGGCGATCCAGTCTATCAGCGTAATACCAAGCCGACCCAAGCGTATCGAATCACGATGACCATCGAAGATGCGCCAGGGCCCTTTGGGTATGTTTCAGGTACTGCGTTTTATGACATGGCCAATTATGAGCAGTGCACGCCGCTTAATGAGCCATTCGAGGGCGTGAGAACCAAGCCGAAAGAAGCAGGTATACCCATCAACTTTCAGAAGGTCGACGGGGAATATTATGTGGGGACGATATATGCCGACGGCATGGTCGACGCCGACTATTACGGCATGGGCGTGTGCCGCTTTGAATTGACGGGCGTCGGCATTGCCTTGAAGGCGACCGGCAAGCATGAAGAAACGCGGTACGAGCCGGCGCTATTCAAGAAGGAGATTTATAGTCCAACGCCCAAGGTTACGTATTTTTGGAAGGGACGTTATCCCAAGGAAGACATGGATGATTTTCCAGATGGAGGTGCATCAAGTATTGACGACTTCAATGAAAATGCACGCCACAACCTCTTCAAAGTGACGCTGACATCGGAGAAGGCGCTCCCATGAGCATGACCACAAAACAATATGCCGCCCTTGCGAATGACGTATATAAAAAACCGCAGGAGACGGGAGAAAAAAGCCAGCCTGTCGACATAGGGGGCGTCGCCTACAGACGGCTCAGCTATATGGATAGCGCGTCCGGCTATCAGGGCATCCTTTATCAACGGTTGGATACCAACGAACTCATCGTCGCACACCGCGGCAGCGAGTTCGACCGCCAGCCGTGGCGCGATGGCCTAGTTGCCGATGGGGGTATGGTCGCCACCCGTCACAACGCCCAAGCGGCGGACGCCATCGAATTTACAAGGCACGCCTTGGAGTATGCGGAAAAGCTTGGCAAAGGATTGAAGGCTCCCGAGGTCACCGTCGCCGGCCACTCGCTAGGTGGCGGTTTGGCAGAAATTACGGCGCACCACTTCGGATTGAAGGGCGAAACCTTCAACGGCTATGGGGCCGTCAGCTTGGATCGTCGTATTCCCGAAGGCGGCAACGCGGTCATCAATCACGTAATGGCGGGAGATCCCGTCAGCGCCGCCAGCCGGCACTATGGTCAGGTTCGGGTGTATGCCACGGAGCAAGAGATCGCGACGCTGGAGCGGACCGGCTATGACGACCAGGGCAGTGGCTTGCGCAATCCGATCAGTGCGGCGAAGGGGTTGGTGACGGACTCCCACACCATCTACAACTTCCTGCCGACAGACAAGGAAGGCAGGCCGAAGCACTCTGTCCTGGAAGACGCGACCGCACAGCACTTGGCGCAGCGCCATGCGCCGATGATCGAACGGTATCGGGATGATATCGCCACGCTGCGCATGGGGGTGACGCTGGGTGCGCGGGGCTGGGGTGGGCTGCTGCAGGATGGCGTTGCCGAACTGCGGGGGCCACTTGCGCCCGGGGCGGGCCGCGAAAGCATCGGCGTGCCGAATTGGTCAGAGCACATGCAGCGGCTGCAGGTGCCGCGTATGGAGAGCGGAGAACCGCAGGGCTGGCGGGCTCCGCAGAAGGTGCCGGAGCAATCGAGCGTGACGCCTGCCGAGCAGCCGGCTGATGCTCTCTACCAGATGCTCAAGAGCAGGTTACCTGCCGGCATCGCGGATGCCGCGGTGTCGTATGCGGCATCGCAAGCGCGGCGTGAGGGGATGGAGCGGCCAGAGCAGATCAGGGCCGTGACCCTGCTGGAGGGCGGAAGCGCCTGGATCGAAGGCAGCACACCCGGCTACCGTGTGAAGGTGGATCTGTCCGGTACGCCGCCTTTGGTTCAGGAACGGAGGACGGATCAGGCGCCTGAGCCGCAGCACCTGGCACAGCAGCTGGATGCGCCCCAACAACAGGCATCGGTGAAGGGGCGGTGATAATCGTGGGGGCATCGAACTGGATGTAGACATAGATTGCCTCCACCGTCGGCGCCAACGGCGCCATGTTGC
>NZ_AQOK01000255.1:0-10486 GCF_000364645.1 Xanthomonas sp. SHU 308
ATACTCCGGGACCTCGGCGGCTCCCGGTGCGACCGCCGCGCGCGCGGCAGCCAGGATCGCCGCATCCAGCGCCGGCGGCGGCAATGCCTGCCGGCCCAGGCGCAGGCGTTCGGCGAGCGCGCGCTCTTCCGGGGTCAGCGGTTCGTCGGCGCTCATCCGCCCAACCTCGCACGCAGTTTGTCCATCGCATAGCGCAGCCGCGACTTGACCGTCTCGCGGCCGACGCCGGTGATCTGCCCGATCTCGTCCAGGCTCAATTCCTGCTCCAGGCGCAGCAGCAGCACGTCGCGTTGCTCCTCGGGAAGCGCATCCAGCGCCAGTTGCAACTGGCGCCGTTGTTCGAAGGCGGACAACTGCCGCTCCGGGGTGTCGGGGTCCTGCACGCGCGCGGTGCGCAGGTCGGCGTCGGCCGGCGCCGGCGGGCGGTGCTTGGCCGCGCGCCAATGGTCGCCAAGCCGATTGTGGGCGATGCGCAGCAGCCAGGTGGTGAACGCGGCCTGCGGCTGCCAGTCCAGGCGTGCGGCGATCACCCGCTGCCACACGTCCTGGAACAGTTCTTCGGCCAGCGCCCGGTCGCGCAGCTGCCGCAGCAGGTATTGGTAAAGGCGGCCGCGATGGCGCAGGTACAGAGTCTCGAACGCGCGTGCGTCGCCGGCGGCATAGGCCAGCATCAGGGCTTCGTCGCTCGCGTCGACCGGGGCGTCCACGGCGGCAAGCCTAAGCGTTCGCCGGTCCGCCGCATAGTCGGGAGGCGGGGGCCCGGGAGAGGGCGTCGATGGCGGACATTCGGACAACATGGGTAGACAAACGCGTATCGCGGCACTTCGGGGTCGATCGGGCGTCGATCGGTGCATGCAACGGGTATGCTGGGGGTGAAAGGGCGAGCGTGGAGCAGTTCCGGGGGCCCTGCAGGAGAATCGTTGTCGATGCTGTTCAATTCGTCCGCCACCGCCCGCGAAGACGCTTCCGGCGGCCATGCGCCCGCCCGCACGGCGCAGGCCTTGTGCAGGCTGCTGCCGCCCGGCAGCGCCGTGGTGGTCGGCTGCGGCGACGGCGTGGTCGGGCGCCTCCACGGCGCCAGCGCGGAGGCGCCGGAGTGGTTGCAGGCGCTGGTCGCGCAGACGCTGGCCGCCACCGAGTTGCCACCGTCGACGACACCCACGGTGCTGCACGTGCATCGCACCGCCGAGGGGGCCTGCGTGGTCATCGGTGCGCAGGTGAGACAGCCGCTGGACGAAGCGTACCGCACCGCCTGGTGCGAGGCCGCGGTCGCCTTCGGCCTCAACCTGCTCGACACCGAGCGCATGCGCGCGCGCATCGAGGGCCTGGAGAAATCCAAGCAGCTGCAGCAGGCGCTGTACGAGATCGCCGATCTGGCCGGCGCCGATCTGGAAATGAGCCAGATGCTGCAGCGCGTGCATGCGGTGCTGGAATCGCTGATGTACGCGGAGAACTGCTACATCGTCGAATACGACGAAGATCAGCAGAGCATGCGCTTTCTGTACTTCTCCGACCGCCACGACGACTTCGTCGCCGATCCGGAGCAGACCTACTTCCTGCGCGACATGCCGCACAGCCTCACCGTGGGACTGCTGCGCCACGGCCGCGCGGTGCGTGGGCCCTCGGAGCAGGTGCGCGAACGCCTGCAGGTGGGCTACAACGCCGAACACGGCCCGGAGAGCCGCGACTGGCTGGGCGTGCCGATGCTGCGCGAGGGCCGGGTGTGCGGCGCGATCGTGGTGCAGAACTACGACTACGCGCTGCGCTACACCGACGCCGACCGCGCGCTGCTGGCCTACGTGGCGCAGCACGTGCAGACCGCGATGGACCGGCGCCATGCGCAGGTGCAACTGGAGCGGCGGGTGCACCTGCGGACCCAGGAACTGCAGCGCGCCAACCGCGACCTGCAGGACGAGATCCAGGAGCGCAAGCGCGCCGAGACGCTGCAACTGGCGCTGTTCCGCATCGCCGAGCTGGCGATCCGCTCGGAGAGCCTGCAGCAGTTCTACACCGAGGTGCACGCCATCGTCGGCGGGCTGATCGATGCGCGCAACCTGTACATCGCGCTGCTGTCCGACGACGACACGATGCTGGAGTTCGTCTACTCGGTGGACGAGTTCACCCCCTACCGGCCGCAACGGCGCCGCGGCCGCGGACTGACCGAGTACGTGATGCGGGTACGGCGTCCGCAACTGCTCGAACTTCCCGACATCGACGCCTTGCTGACGCAGGGCGAGGTACAGGAGTACGGCCAGCGCCCCTACAGCTGGCTGGGCGTGCCGCTGTTCGACGAAGGCGAGGTGATCGGCGCGATCGTGGTGCAGAGCTACATCGCCAAGGTGCGGTTCACCGAGCACGACCAGCGCCTGCTGACCTTCGTCGCGCACAACGTCGGCAGCGGTCTGGCGCGGCAGCGCGCGCAGGAACGGCTGCGGCTGGCGCACGCGGAGCTGGAGCAGCGCGTGGAGGAGCGCACCCGCGAACTGGCCGAGGTCAACGAGCAATTGCTGGCGCAGATCGCCGAACGCTGGCGTGCCGAGCAGCGCCTGACCCACCAGGCGCTGCACGATGCGCTGACCGGATTGCCGAACCGATCGCATCTGCTGGACCGGCTCAGCGAGGCGATCTCCCGTGCCCGCGGCGGCGGCAGGACCTTCGCCGTGCTGTTCCTGGATCTGGACCGGTTCAAGCTGGTCAACGACAGCATCGGCCACGCCGCCGGCGACGAGATGCTGGTGCAGGTGGCCAAGCGCATCGTCTCCACGATTCGCGGCCAGGACGTGGTGGCGCGCCTGGGCGGCGACGAATTCGCTGTGCTGACGCCGTGCGAGCACGGCCTGGACGGCGCGCGCGAGCTGGCGCGGCGCCTGCTGCACGTGCTCGGCCAGCCGATGTGGGTGGCCGGCCGCGAATTGTTCCCGTCCGGCAGCCTGGGCATCGCCGCCTGGCATCCGCGCTACCACAACGGCGAGGAGATGCTGCGCGACGCCGACGCGGCCATGTACCGGGCCAAGGCGCAGACGCAGGACCGCTGCGTGGTGTTCGACGAGGCCATGCGCGAGGCGGCGCTGCGCAGCCTCGATCTGGAGGCGGACCTGCGCCGGGCGATCAACAACCGCGACTTCGAGCCGTTCTACCAGCCGATCGTGCGCCTGCGCGACGGCGAGGTGATCGGCCACGAAGCGCTGCTGCGCTGGCGCCACGAAAGCCGCGGGCTGCTGGTGCCGAGCCAGTTCATCGACCTGGGCGAGGAGAGCGGCCTGATCGAGCAGGTGGACTGGCTGCTGTACGCGCAGGTGATCCGGCGCCTGGCGCAGAGCGAGGGCGGCTACGTCTCGGTCAACGTCTCGCCGCGGCATTTCCGCTCGCCGGATTTCACCGAGCGGCTGTTCGGGCTGATCGACACCGCGGGCGCCGATCCGCGTCGCCTGCGCGTGGAGATCACCGAGGTGGCGCTGCTCGACGACGCGCCGCGCACCCTGACCATCCTGCAGGCGCTGCGCGAGCGCGGCGTGCTGGCGCAACTGGACGACTTCGGTACCGGCTTCTCGGCGCTGTCCTACCTGCACCGCTTCCCGATCTCGGTGCTGAAGATCGACCAGAGCTTCGTCGCCGGCCTGCAGGACGAGGGCAGTACCGGCAGCCACGCGCTGGTGCGCGGCATTCTCGCCCTGGCCAGCACCCTGGGCATCGAGACGGTGGGCGAAGGCATCGAGACCGAACAGCAACTGGCGACCCTGCGCGAACTGGGTTGCGACTACGGGCAGGGCTATCTGCTCGGGCGCCCGGCCGCCGCGCCGCAGCTGCTTTGAGGCGATCGGGTGCGGAGCGCGGCGCCATGCGCCCGTTGGCCGCAGCGCGACGCGTTGCGGCGCGTTTGTTCGATTCGCGCCTCCGATGCTGGAGCGACTGAAGATGCCGCCATGGCAGGTTGCCGCGTAGGAGCGGCTTCAGCCGCGATGGGTTTTATCGAGCACGCCCGTCGCGGCTGAAGCCGCTCCTGCAGGACACGTCCTATCGGTATGGGCGGCGGTCTAAACGGTTCGCCACGCGCCAAGCGCTTGCCGTGGATCGGATGCGCCTGGCGCAACGCGTTGCGGCGCTTTTTGTCGATCCGCGCCGCAGGAACAATCGTGCGCCGGAATTCATGGCGCGTCGCCACGCGTCATGACGTTGCCGCTTTCGGCGTCTCAGCGCAACGCGTTGCGGCGCTTTTCATCAATCCGCGCCATCCAAGCCGTGATGCGCCGGAATTTCTAACGCGTCGCCACGCGCGAGGCGCTAACTGCCGATCGGATGCTCTCAACGCAGTGCGTTTCGACGCTTCTCGTCGATCCGCGCCGCAGTGGCGGTGAGGCGCCGGAGTCGGTAGCGCGTCGCCACGCGCATTGACCCCGACGCCCCTCAGACGCTCCTAGCGCAGCGCGTTGCGTCGTTTTTCATCAATCCGCGCCATGGAAGCAGTGAGGCGCCGGAATCTGTAACGCGTCGCCACGCGCCAGATGCTTACCGCCGATCAGAGATGCTCTCAGCGCAGCGCGTTACGGCGCTTCTCGTCAATCCACTTCGACGCCTGCGCCGGCGTGTACCCCCGCATCCAGCCCAGCATCGTGTCGATGTCGCTGCCGTACCACAGGTCGGCGCGCTGGTCCGGGTGCAGGAAGCGCTCCTCGACCATGCGATCGATCATGCCGATCAGCGGCGCGTAGAACCCTTCCACGTCGAGGAAGGCGCAGGGCTTGTTGCCGATGCCGAGCTGGCGCCAGGTCAGCATCTCGAAGATTTCTTCCATGGTGCCGAAGCCGCCGGGCAGGGCGACGAAGGCATCGGACAGGTCGAACATGCGCGACTTGCGCTCGTGCATCGAGCCGACGATCTCCAGCTCGGTGAGGCCGCGGTGCGCCACTTCCCAGTCCGCCAGTTGCTTGGGAATCACGCCGGTGACCTCGCCGCCGGCGGCGAGCACCGCATTGGCCACGGTGCCCATCAGGCCGACATTGCCGCCGCCATAGACCAGGCGCAGCCCCTGTTCGGCGATGCGCGTGCCCAGCGCGGTGGCACGTTCGACATAGGCGGGCTTGTTGCCGGCGTTGGAGCCGCAGTAGACGCAGATGCTTTTCATCGGGAATGGGGAGTCGGGAATGGGGAATAGGGAAAATCAAAAGCCGAAACGCATAACGCCGGACTCGGGCCCGGCGTTATGCAGTGGGAATGCAGTGCCGGGAATGCGCTTGCCATTCCCGATTCTCCATTCCCGTTTCCCGGCTTCAATTGGCCTTATGAATTGCCCGCTTGCTCACCGCCATGGCCGCGTCGTGGATCGCTTCGGACAGGGTGGGGTGGGCGTGGCAGATGCGCGCCAGGTCGTCGGCCGAGCCGTTGAACTCCATGGTCAGCACGCCTTCGTGGACCAGTTCGGAGACGCCGACGCCGACCAGGTGCATGCCCAGGACGCGGTCGGTCTCGGCGTGGGCGATGACCTTGACGAAGCCCGCGGGCTCGCCCATCGCCACCGCACGGCCGATCGCCGCGAACGGGAAGCTGCCGGCCTTGTACGGCACGCCTTCGGCCTTGAGCTGCTGCTCGGTCTTGCCGACCCAGGCGATTTCCGGCTCGGTGTAGATGACCCACGGAATGGTGTCGAAGTTGACGTGGCCGGGCAGGCCGGCGATCAGTTCGGCGACCGCGATGCCTTCCTCGAAACCCTTGTGCGCGAGCATCGGCCCGCGCACGCAGTCGCCGATCGCCCACACGCCGTCGACGCCGGTATGGCAGTGCGCATCGACCTCGATCTGGCCGCGCTCGTTGACCTTGACGCCGGTGCCGTCGGCCAGCAGGCCCTTGGTGGCGGCGCGGCGGCCGACGGCCACCAGCAGTTTGTCCACGTTGAGGGTCTTCTCGCCTTCGCTGTCGCTATAGGTGACGACCACTTCCTGCTTCTTGCCCTTGCCGGTGACTTCGGTCTTGGAGACCTTGGCGCCGAGCTTGATGTCCAGGCCCTGCTTCTTGAATTCCTTCAGCGCGGTCTTGGCCACTTCGGCATCGGCCAGGGCCAGGAAGTCCGGCAGCGCTTCGAGGATGGTGACCTCGGCGCCAAGGCGCTTCCACACGCTGCCCAGTTCCAGGCCGATCACGCCGGCGCCGATCACCGCCAGGCGCTTGGGCACTTCGGTGAAGTCCAGCGCACCGACGTTGTCGACGATGGTCTCGCCGTCGAACTTGGCGAACGGCAGTTCGATCGAATCCGAGCCGGCGGCCAGGATCACGTTGGTGCCCTTCAGCTCGACTTCGCTGCCGTCGTGCTGCTTGACCTTGACCACGTTGCCCGGCTGCAGTTCGCCGAAGCCGTAGTACGGGGTGATCTTGTTCGCCTTGAACAGCATCGCGATGCCGCCGGTGAACTGCTTGACGATCTTGTCCTTGCGCCCGACCATCGCCGCGACGTCGATCTTGGCATCCTTGAAGCTGATGCCGTGCTCGCCGAACAGGTGGCCCATGTTCCAGAACTGGCGCGAGGAATCCAGCAGCGCCTTGGACGGAATGCAGCCCACGCGCAGGCAGGTGCCGCCGAGCGCCGGCTTGCCGTCCTTGCCCAGCGCCGCGTCGATGCACGCGGTCTTCAGGCCCAACTGGGCGGCACGGATGGCCGCGTGATAGCCGGCGGGACCGGCACCGATGACGACGACGTCGTATTGTTCGCTCATTTCATTTGCTCACACGGGAATAGGGAATGGGGAATAGGGAATGGCAAAAGCGCTGCGCCTGCCGTTCCCCATCCAGGTCCAGGCGGGAATGCAGCAGCGGCGGATGGGCGCTGGTCCCATTCCCGTTTCTCCATTCCCGATTCCCGGCTCTTACAGACCGAACAGCATCCGGCCCGGGTTTTCCAGCTGGTTCTTGATGTCGACCAGGAACTGCACCGAGTCCTTGCCGTCGATGATGCGGTGGTCGTAGGACAGCGCCAGGTACATCATCGGCGCGATCACGACCTGGCCGTTCTCGGCGATCGGACGCTCCTTGATCGCGTGCATGCCCAGGATCGCGCTCTGCGGCGGGTTGATGATCGGGGTCGACAGCAGCGAGCCGAAGGTGCCGCCGTTGGTCACGGTGAAGGTGCCGCCCTGCAGTTCTTCCAGGCTCAGCTTGCCGTCGCGCGCCTTCTTGGCGTAGTCGGCGATGCCCTGCTCGATGTCGGCGAAGGACTGCCGCTCGACGTTGCGCAGCACCGGCGTGACCAGGCCCTTGTCGGTGGACACGGCGATGGAGATGTCGCTGTAGCCGTGATAGATGATGTCGTCGCCGTCGATCGAGGCGTTGACCAGCGGGAAGCGCTGCAGCGCGTTGGCCGCAGCCTTGACGAAGAAGCTCATGAAGCCGAGCTTGATGCCGTGGGCCTTCTGGAACTCGTCCTGCAGTTCCTTGCGCGCCGCCGAGACCTTGGCCAGGTTGACCTCGTTGAAGGTGGTCAGCATCGCGGTCGAGTTCTTCGACTGCATCAGACGCTCGGCGATGCGCTTGCGCACGCGGGTCATCGGCACGCGCTCTTCCGGACGCGCACCGGCGGCCTTGCCGGCGCCGCCGTTCTTGGCGTAGTTGAGGATGTCTTCCTTGGTCACCGCGCCGCGGCGGCCGGTGCCTTCGACCTGCGACGGATCCACGCCTTCGGTGATGGCGCTGAAGCGCGCGCCCGGCGGCAGGCTGGACACATCGCCGGCGGCCTTCGGCGCGTCGGCCTTGGCGGCCTTCGGCGCTTCCGCGGCGGCGGCCTTGGGCGCTTCGGCCTTCGGCGCATCGGCGACCTTGGCCTCGGCCGGCGCCGCAGCGGCGGTCGCGCCTTCCTCGATGATCGCCAGGATCTGCGAGCTGGTCACGGTGGCGCCGGTCTCGAACTTGATCTCCTTCAGCACGCCATCGACGGGCGAGGGCACTTCCAGCACGACCTTGTCGGTCTCCAGGTCCACCAGGTTCTCGTCGCGCTTGACCGCCTCGCCGGCCTTCTTGTGCCAGCTGGCGATGGTGGCATCGGATACGGATTCGGGCAGTACCGGAACTTTGACTTCGGTGGCCATTGCAGGGGGCGTCCTAGTGGTGTCTTTTTTGAAGTGTGAAAGGGGGTTTATTCAGCGACTTGGTCGTTGAACGGATTCAACAGCGCATCGGCGACCAGCTTCAGCTGCTCTTCCACGTGCTCGGCGAAGTGGCCGGCGGCGGGAGACGGCGAACGGGCGCGGCCGGCGTAGTGCAGGCTCTGTCCGTCGGCCAGGCAGGCCTGCAGGTGGTGCTTGATCTGGTACCAGGCGCCCTGGTTCTGCGGCTCTTCCTGGCACCAGACCAGGTCGGTGGCATTGCCGTAGCGCTTCAGTTCGGCCGACAGCAGCTCGCGCGGGAACGGATACAGCTGCTCCACGCGCAGGATGGCGACGTCGTCCTGGCCGCGCTTGGTCTGGTCCTCGAGCAGGTCGTAGTAGACCTTGCCCGAGCACGCGACCACGCGCTTGACCTTCTTCGGGTCGGCCTTTGCGTCCGGGATCAGGTGCTGGAACTCGCCGTCGGCCAGTTCCTCCAGCGTCGACACCGCCAGCTTGTGGCGCAGCAGCGACTTGGGCGTCATCACCACCAGCGGCTTGCGCGTGGACATGCGCATCTGCCGGCGGATCATGTGGAAGGCCTGCGCCGGGGTGGTCGGCACGCAGACCAGCATGTTCTCCAGCGCGCACAGCTGCAGGAAGCGCTCCAGGCGTGCGGAGCTGTGCTCCGGGCCCTGGCCCTCGTAGCCATGCGGCAGGAACAGCGACAGGCCCGAGATGCGGCCCCACTTGGCTTCGCCGGCGGCGATGAACTGGTCGATCACCACCTGCGCGCCGTTGGCGAAGTCGCCGAACTGCGCTTCCCAGATGCACAGCGCGTTGGGATCGGTGGTGGAGTAGCCGTACTCGAAGCCCATCACCGCCTCCTCGCTGAGCAGCGAGTCGATCACGGTGGCGTCTTCCGGGTTCTCCACCAGCTGCCGCAGCGGCAGGTAGTAGCTGTCGGTCTTCTGGTCGTGCAGGATCGCGTGGCGGTGGAAGAACGTGCCGCGGCCCGCGTCCTGGCCGACCAGGCGCAGCTTGTGGCCTTCGCCCAGCAGGGTGGCGTAGGCCAGGTTCTCGGCGAAGCCCCAGTCGCCCGGCAGTTCGCCGGCGGCCATCTTCACCCGGTCCTCGTAGATCTTGGCCACGCGCGGGTGAAGCTCGACGCCGCCCGGGATGGTGGTGATGATCTTGGCCAGCTGGTCCAGGGTCTTGCGCTTGACCGTGGTGTCGACCTTGTCCGACAGCTTGCCCGACAGGTACTTGGACCAGTCGATGGCGAATTCGTCGGGCTTGCGGGTCGCCAGCTCGGTGGTGTATTCGCCCGAGTCGAGCTTGTTGCGGTAGCCGTCGACCAGCGCCTGCGCCTCGCCGGCCTGCAGCACGCCTTCGCTTTCCAGCTGGGCGGCGTACAGCTCGCGGGTGGTCTTGTGCTTGCGGATGGTCTGGTACATCACCGGCTGGGTGGCCGCCGGCTCGTCGGCCTCGTTGTGGCCCCAGCGGCGGTAGCAGACCAGGTCGATGACCACGTCCTTGTTGAACTGCTGGCGGAAGTCGTAGGCCAGGTTGGCCACGAACGCCACCGCGTCCGGATCGTCGCCATTCACATGGAACACCGGCGCGCCGATCATCTTGGCCACGTCGGTGCAGTACAGCGTGGAACGGGCGTCGTCGCGGGCGCTGGTGGTGAAGCCGATCTGGTTGTTGACCACGATGTGCACGGTGCCGCCGACCGCGAAGCCACGCGCCTGCGACATCTGGAACAGCTCCATGACCACGCCCTGGCCGGCGAACGCGGCGTCGCCGTGGATGATCACCGGCAGCACCGACTTGCGCGCGGCGTCGCCGTAGCGCTCCTGGCGCGACCGCACGCTGCCGACCACGACCGGGTCGACGATTTCCAGATGCGAGGGGTTGAACGCCAGCGCCAGGTGCACCGACTTGCCGTCGGCCACCGCCACGTCGGCAGAGAAGCCCATGTGGTACTTCACGTCGCCGGTGTGGGCGCGGTCGTCGTGGGCGTGCTCGAACTTGCCTTCGAACTCGTCGAACAGCTTGCGCGGGTTCTTGCCCAGGGTGTTGACCAGCACGTTGAGGCGGCCGCGGTGGGCCATGCCGACCACGATGTCCTTGACCGTGTCGCTGCCGGCGCGCTGCACCAGCACGTCCATCATCGGGATCAGCGAGTCGCCGCCTTCCAGCGAGAAGCGCTTCTGGCCGACGTACTTGGTGTGCAGGTAGCGTTCCAGGCCCTCGGCGGCGGTGATCCGCTCCAGGGTGCGGCGGCGGCTGGCGGTGTCGCCGGCGATGTTGCCGCCCGCGTTCTCCAGGCGCTGGTAGATCCACTGGCGCTGTTCGAACTCGGAGATGTGCATGAACTCGCTGCCGATCGACCCGGTGTAGGTCGCCTTCAGCCA
>NZ_AQOK01000256.1:0-1082 GCF_000364645.1 Xanthomonas sp. SHU 308
CCCAGGTCCGGCGGGTTCACCGGCGGGGTCAGGCCCAGCGGATCCAGCCGCGCGCCGAGGTGGCCGCGCGAACGGTAGGCGGTGATCAGGCGGCCGACATGGCGCTCGCGCTCGTCGCCGCTCGGGCCGGTGCCGCTGTTGGCGGCCTGGCGCGCGGCGCTGGCGATGTGGGCGATGACCGCCGAGTGGGGGACGTCACCGGCATCGCGGCCCTGGAAGCCGTCGAAGTAGGTTTTCCACTTGGGATCGATGCTGTCGGGAGAGACCAGATACTGTTCGTACAGGTCTTCGATATAGGCGGCATTGCCGCCGGCGAGTTGCGATGACTGCGCAAACTGCTTGAGTAGATTGTCCACGATGGTGGGGTGCGGTCGCTTTGTTTGGGGTGGCTTGCGGCAGGAACCGGCGGACGCGAGGGCCGCGCGGGCGTAATCAAGCGCAAAAATTATACCCCCATGAACCAGCCGGGGTGTGCATTCGGCGTGGTCAAGGCCGATCCCGGTTCATCCGTGGCAGTTGCGGCGTGGTCGCGGCCGCCTCACCAGCCCAGTGCGCGCAGTTCGCTGCAGGGCCGGGCGCGCTCCCAGACCCGCTCGAAGGTGGCGCGCAACTGGCGCGCGCGGCCGCCACCGAGCAGGTCGGTCTCGCCGTCGTAACGGTGACCGAGTCCACGGAAGTAGTAGCCGCCGCCCTCGTTGACCAGGTAGGCGGTGGCGTCGCTGCGGTCCACCGGATCGCTGACTTCGCGGAACTGGAACACGCTGGGCAAGCGCTGTGCCAGCGCCAGCAAGGGGGCGCCGACGCGCTGCGGCGCGGCCGCGTCGTGCAGCAAAACACGCACCTGCTTGGCATGCGCGGCGACCGCGAAGCGGCGCAGTTGCTCCAGCACGCGGGCATCGTCGAGCAGGCCGGGATCCAGCATGCGGCTGTGGATCAGCACCTGGCGGCGGGCCTGCGCCAGTACCGCGATGCTGGCGGCGATCGCCATCGCCGCGTCCTCCACCGCCACGGCGCCGTCGAAGCGGCGGCGCAGCGGCACGGCCTCCGCGGTGGCGGCCACGCCGCCCGGGGGCGGCAGGAAG
>NZ_AQOK01000257.1:0-7578 GCF_000364645.1 Xanthomonas sp. SHU 308
CGCCGCCCGCCCCGGCAGCGCCGGAGGCGCCCGCCGCGCCGGCGGCCGGGCCGTCCGTGGTGCAGGAGACCCGCCCCGAGCCGAGCCTGAAGATGAAGGCGGTGGACGGCCGCGAGTACGACCTGGCCGCACACCGCGGGCAATGGGTGGTGGTGAATTTCTGGGCCACCTGGTGCGCGCCGTGCCTGAAGGAGATGCCGGAGCTGTCGGCGCTGCACGTGATGCGCGACAACATCGAGGTGGTGGGCCTGGCCTACGAAGACATCGAGCCGGCGGAGATGCAGGCGTTCCTGAAACAGCACCCGGTCGCCTATCCGATCGTCATCGTCGACACTTATGCGCCGCCGGCCGACTTCGCCACCCCGCGCGGCCTGCCGATGACCTACCTGATCGCGCCCGACGGCAAGCTCGCCAAGCAATTCCTGGGGCCGGTCACCGCCCACGACATCGAAACCGCGATCGCCGCGGCCGGTGGCCCGGCGCCCGGGCAGGGCAAGGGGAAGGGAAAGGCGGCAGGGTGAGGGGGCGGTGGCCTGGGTGACCGCGGCCGCCGCCGGGATTGGGGATTCGCGATTGGGGATGCGCGCGTCGGAAGCGAAAAGTCTTCCTTGTGGGAGGGACTTCAGTCCCGACGCCTTGCGCGACCAGAGGATGGGATGGCTTCGCTCGTCGCGGCTGAAGCCGCTCCGGCGGGGACAGCCGCCTCTTTAGTGGTGCGCGAGCCGAAACGACCGTAGAGGCGGCTTCAACCGCGACGCGCTGTTCCCGGAATGGCTGTGAGTGGCGCGCCCGGCGACGCGCGGTCGCAAAGTGACGACTGCGCGCCGCAGGCTTCAACCAATCCCCAATCCCTAATCCCCACTCCCCGCCTCATACGACGGAATCGGCTGCAGCAATCCGAACTTTTCCTTGTGCAGCTTCTGCTTCAGCGGCGGCAGATCCAGGTCCGGTTCGTGCAGGCGGGTTTCCGGCAGTTGGTCGAGCAGGTGCCGGATCAGGGTCAGGCGGCCGCGTTTCTGGTCGTTGAAGTCGACCAGGGTCCACGGCGCGTAGTCGCGGTGGGTGGCTTCCAGCATCGCCTCACGGGCGCGGGTGTAGTCGGCGTACTGGCTGCGCGATTTCAGGTCCACCGGCGACAGCTTCCAGCCCTTCAGCGGGTCGTGCAGGCGCTCGGCGAAGCGTTTTTCCTGCTGCGCCTGGTCCACGCACAGCCAGTACTTGAACAGGCGGATGCCGTCGTCCACCAGCAGCCGCTCGAACAGCGGGGTCTGGCGCAGGAAGGTGTGGTATTCGGCGTCGCTGCAGTAGCCCATGACCCGTTCCACGCCGGCACGGTTGTACCAGCTGCGGTCCATCAGCACGATCTCGCCGGCCGCCGGTAGGTGCGCGACGTGGCGCTGGAAATACCACTGCGTGGCTTCGCGGTCGGTCGGCTTGGGCAGGGCGACCACGCGGCACTGGCGCGGGTTCAGATGTTCGGCGATGGCCTGGATCGCGCCGCCCTTGCCGGCGGTGTCGCGGCCTTCGAACAGCACCAGCACGCGCTCGCCGCTGTGCTGCACCGCCTGCGCCATCGCGGTCAGTTCCAGCTGCAGCGGTTGCATCAGGGCCTTGTACTGCTTGCGCTTGAGATGGCTCATTTGCTGCTCCGCTTGCGGGTGCCGGTGCCGGCCATGCTGCGCGCCACTTCCAGCAGCGCGCCCTGCTGGCGGGTGTCGAGGGCGCGGTAGGCCTGCAGCAGATCGTGCTCGCCGCGGGTGCGTGCCGGGTCGAGTTGGCTGGCCAGTTCGCCGAGCAGGGCGCCGGCGGGGACGCCGAAGGTGCGTGCCAGGGCGGTGAGTTGGGCGCGTCCGGGCAGCTTTTCGCCCGCCATCCAGGCCTTGACCGTGGCCGCGCCGGCGCGCGGGATGGCCGCGGCGATGTCTGCGGCGCTCATGCCGCTGGCCTTGGCCAGCAGGCGCAACGTGGTGTCCAGGGGCATGCGGGAGTCCAGGTCATTCCTTCAGCCGCGGGCGCAGCGTGGCCAGATTGCAGGGGCGGGTGCGGGCATCCAGCTGCGCGGCGATGATCCGCTCCCAGGCCGTGCGGCAGGCCGAGGTGGAGCCGGGCAGGCAGAACAGGAAGGTGGCGTTGGCCAGGCCGGCGAAGGCGCGCGACTGCAGCGAGGAGGTGCCGATCTCCTCGACGCTGATCGCGCGGAACAGCTCGCCGAAGCCTGGCATCTCCTTGTCCAGCAGCGGCAGCAGCGCCTCGGGCGTGGAATCGCGGCCGGTGAAGCCGGTGCCGCCGGTGACCAGGATGCCGTCCACCTGCGGATCGGCGATCCAGGCCGAGACCGTGGCGCGCATCCGGTAGCGGTCGTCCGGCAGCAGTTCCCGTGCGTGCAGGCGATGGCCGACGCCGCCGAGAGCGGCGACCAGGTAGTCGCCGGAGCTGTCCTGGTCGAGGGTGCGCGTGTCCGAGACGGTCAGCACGCACAGGTTCAATGCGATGAAGTCGGCGTTGGCGGTCATGCCGGCAGCCTAGCGGCTCGCCCGGCCGGCGTACAGCCTGGGCGCGTTGGCGCTTCAGCCGCGGCTACGGTGGGGTTGGCGGGTTGTCGTGGACGACGGCAATGGGGGCGCTTCGGGCCGCCGAAGTGTGCGCCTGGGCGTGGTGATCGCGCGCTCGGATCGCCGCCCGGGCGGGGAGCCGCATCCGCGCACGTTGCTGGCGCGCGCCCGCCGATTCAGGCGTGGAGGTGGACCGGGGTCGTGCCGTCGCATGGCAGGACCAGGGTGCGTGGCCGGAAACGATGGACGCTGGCGGCACGATCGGCGGCCAGCGGCAGGCGCTCGGGTTCGCGCTGCAGGGCACGCCGCTGTGCCTCCGCACTGTGCCACTCGGTGCATTCGAGCAGGGTGCGGCCGTCGTCCGACAGGTACAGGTGCGCGGCGATCAGGCCGCGCAGCGCATGTGCGCCATCCTGCAGGGCGGCGAAGGCGGCATCGGCGCGGCTTTGCGCCTGCGCTGCATTGCGGGTCGGGACGCGGGTCATCACCACGCAGGACGCTGCCCGGTGCGGATCGGATACGCCGCTGCGGATGCGCCGGTAGCGCCGCAGCGTCCGCCGCAGCGCCGGCAGGCGTGCGCGCAGCAGTCCATGCAGTGCTGGCGCCGCGTCGCAGCAGCAGCGTGCGTACAGCAGGTCGGGGGCATCGCCCAGCGATTCCATCCAGATCAGGGCATGCAGCCGGTGGTCGCACAGGCCGCGCATGCAGTCGAGCAGCGCGGCGCGATCCGGAATGGGGGCTTCGGCGAGCAGCATGCTGCGAACGGGGGGCGGAAGAATCGGGCGTCGGAATCGGGAGCGGCAGCGACATTGCGGGATCTGCACGAGGAGCGTGCGCGCAGTGTCGGACCTCAAGTTCGCTTGAGGTCAAGCGCTTCGGTAGCTCGACTTGCACACTGGCGACTGCGCCCATGCGCCTCACGGGCTGCCGTTGGCTGGGTCGCTGCGACCTGCAGCGACGCTCGTCCACACCACCCGTGCGCTGTGACGCAAGCGCGCTCGGCGATGGGAGACGGCGATGCGGATGTACCGGCGGTGATGTCGATGGCGACGTTGACTGGCGATACGTCGCTACGTCGTCCGTCGCTGGATGTGCCGCCGCGGCCTTGTGGCGCATCCGTGAGCGATCGATCAGGTCGAGCCTGCGCCTTCCCAGCCATGGCGCGAAGCCGTGTCGCGCAGCAGCGCGGCGAAGTCGTCGGCGAAGCCGCGCATGTCGAACAGGCCGCTGTCCGCGCGCCGCGCCTGCAGCCGCTCGCGCAGCGCCTGCAGCGCCACGGGATCGCGCCCCAGGCGCACCGCGGTGGCGACGAACGCTGCGTCGTCGGCGGCATTCATGTCGTCCAGGCCGAGGTGATGGTTGAGGCTGCCGGCCACGCGTGCGGCGAAGGTGCTGCCGGGGCAGGTCAGCACCGGACAGCCGGCCCACAAGGCATCGGAGGCGGTGGTGTGGGCGTTGTACGGATGCGTGTCCAGGAACAGGTCGGCGTGCCGGTAGCGCGCCAGATAGTCCGGATGCGCCAACTTGGGCATGAAGCGCAGGCGTGTCGGGTCCACGCCGGCCGCCGCGGCGGCGGCGCGCAGTCGGTCATCGGCCTGGCCCGGGCCGGACAGCAGCCACAGCACGCTGTCCGGTACCTGGCGCAGCACCTCCAGCATCCGCGCCATGCTGCGCGGGCCGAGCTTGTAGCTGTTGTTGAAGCAGCAGAACACGGTGCCGTGCTCGGGCAGGCCGCAGTCGCGGCGCGCGGGCGGGGTGCCGACATGGCGGGTATCGTCGGACGGCTGGAACGCGCGCGGCAGCCGCAGCACCCGCTCGCTGTAGTGCGCGGCCAGCGCCGGCGGCAGCGCGTAGGCGTCGCCGACCACGTAGTCGATCCAGGGTGCGCCGGAGGTGCCGGGGTAGGCCAGCCAGTTCAATTGCACCGGTGCCGGACGCAACGCCAGCACTTCCGGCGTGCCGCCGCCGCCCCAACCGCGCAGATCGAACAGCAGGTCGATGCCGGTATCGCGGATGCGCTGGGCGATCTGACGATGCGGCTGTCCGGCCACGTCGTGCCAGGCATGTGCAGCCTCCTGCAGCCGCGCACGGAGCGCGCTGCGGTCGTCGCCGTTGAGCGCGAACAGGTGCACCTGCAGGTCGGCATGCGCGCGCAAGCGCTCGAACAGGGCGACGGTCAGCAGGCCGGTGGGATGCGCGCCGAAGCCGTTGGACAGGAAGCCGATGCGCAGCGGGCCATCGCCGCGCACCTGCGCAGCGGGCAGCGGCGCGAGAGCGCGCGCCAGCGCCTGGGCGCGGTTGCGCGCGCAGCGCAGCTGTTCGTCCGCGCCCGCGTCCTCGTTGAGGAAGGCGAACGGTTCGATCGCCGGGTGGCCTTGCCGTACCGCGCTGCGCACCTGCTGCGATAGCGCGTCCAGTCCGCGCCAGTCGCACAGCTTGCGCCGCCAGTTCAGCAGGTAGGCGGCGATCGACGGTTCCTGCGGCAGCAGGGCGTGCGCATGCGCATAGGCCTGCGCTGCGGCTTCGGCCTCGCCGTTGTCTTCCAGGGCGTGGCCGAGCCATACCGCGATGCCGGGGTGCTGGGGCGCTTGCCGCAGTGCCTCGCGCAATGCCTGCGCTGCGTCGGCATGGCGACCCTGGGTCCAGCGCACCCGGCCCAGCCGCGCCAGCGCCTCCGGATGTCCCGGGCGCAACTGCAGCGCACGCACGGCGGCCTGTTCGCCGGCGGCCACTGCGCCGGCGCCGAGTTCGGCGTCGGCGAGCATCACCCAGGCCAGGAAGTCCTGCGGATCGCGCCGCACCGCGGCCCGCAGTTGCAGGCGTTCGTCGGCGCCGCCGCCGTTCATGCGGCCGTGGCGGCCGCGACCGATCGCGGGCGGTGCACGCTCACGGCACCAGCGCCTTGACGTAGTGCTGCGCGCTCAGCTCCTGCTGCCAGCCGCAGGCACGGTACAGGGCCTGCGCAGACAGATTGTCCTGCGCCGTCTCCAGCACGATGCGCACTGCGCCATCGTCCGCGGCGTAGCGTTCGGCGGCATGCAGCAGCGCCTGCGCCACGCCGTGGCGGCGGTGCGCAGGCGCCACGTACAGATCGTTGAGGATCCACACGCGCGCCGCCCGCACCGAAGAAAAGGACGGATACAACTGCACGAAGCCGGCCGCCTGCGCATCGCGCTCGGCCAGCAGCACGACCGACTCGGCCTTGGCCAGGCGCGCGGCCAAGAAGGCGTGCGCGGTCGCCGCATCCGGCGCCTGCCCGTAGAACTGCCGGTAGGCGTCGAACAGCGCTGCCAGCGTCGGCAGGTCCTGTGCATCGGCCTGGCGTACGCGCACGCTCATGGGCTGTCGCTCAGGCGCGCCAGTTCGTCGACCTGGTGCTCGTGGCTCAGGCGCCCGATCAGCGCGTCGAGATCGCCCTCGATCACGTTCGGCAGGTCGTACAGGGTCAGGCCCTCGACGCGGTGGTCGGTGATGCGGCCCTGCGGGAAGTTGTAGGTACGGATGCGCTGGCTGCGGTCGCCGCTGCCGACCTGCAGCTTGCGGTCCTGCGCCTCGGCCGCGGCCTGCTTGCTGCGCTCGGCCTCCAGCAGCTGCGCCTTGAGTCGCTTCAGCGCCTTGTCGCGGTTGGCATGCTGGCTGCGCTCGGTCTGGCACTCCACCACCACGCCGCTGGGCACGTGGGTGATGCGGATCGCCGACTCGGTCTTGTTGACGTGCTGGCCGCCGGCGCCGGAGGAGCGGAAGGTGTCGATCTTCAGGTCGGCCGGGTTGATCGCGATCTCCTCCACGTCGTCGGCCTCGGGAATGATCGCCACCGTCGCCGCGGAGGTGTGGATGCGGCCCTGCGACTCGGTCGCCGGCACGCGCTGCACGCGGTGCGTGCCGGATTCGAACTTGAGCTTGGAGTAGGCGCCGCGGCCGACGATGCGCGCCACGACCTCCTTGTAGCCGCCGTGCTCGCCGGGGCTGTCCGATTCCACCTCCACCTTCCAGCCCTGGCGTTCGGCGTAGCGCGCATACATGCGGAACAGGTCGCCGGCGAAGATCGCCGCCTCGTCGCCGCCGGTGCCGGCACGCACTTCCAGGAACAGGTTGCCGTCGTCACGCGGATCGCGCGGCACCAGCAGCAACGCCAGTTCCGCGTCGAGTTCGGCCAGGCGCGCCTGCGCGGCGGCGATTTCCTCCTCGGCCAGTTCGCGCAGTTCCGGATCGGCGCGCATCGCCTCGGCCGAGGCCAGGTCGGCCTTGGCCGAGGCCTCGGCGGCCAGCGCGGCGGCGACCGGCTCCAGTTGCGCGAATTCGCGCGAGTAGTCGCGGAAGCGCGTGTTGTCGCTCACCACCTCGGGGTCGGACAGCAGGCGTTCGAGTTCTTCGCGACGCTCGGCCAGCGCCTCCAGCTTACGGCGCAGGGTCGGTGTCATCGGTCTTCAGAATGGGGTGGAAATAGCCCGGCTTCTCCGGGAACAGGCGCTCGGCGGCGCGGGCCAGCTCGGCGTCGCCGCGCAGCGCCGCCTCGCGCAGCGCCGCGGTGGGCGGATGCAGCAGGCGGTTGGTCAGGGTGTTGGCGAGAAATTCCAGCACCTCGTCGGCAGGCTTGCCGTGCGCCAGTTGCTGCCGCGCCTTGGCCAGCACGTCGTCGCGGGTGCTGTCGCCGTGCGCGCGCAGGCGCTTGAGCGGCGCCTGGCGGGTGCTGGCCTGCAGCGCCTCCATGTAGCGCACGACCTGCAGGTCGATGATCGCCTCGGCCGCTTCGGCGGCCTCGCGGCGGCCGCGGCGGTTGTCCTCGACCGCGCGCTCCAGGTCGTCGACGGTGTACAGGTAGGCGTCGGCGAGGTCGGCCACGCCGGCCTCGATGTCGCGCGGCACCGCCAGGTCGAACAGCAGCATCGGCTTGTGCTTGCGCGCGCGCAGCGCCTGTTCGGCCTGCGCCCGCGTCACCACCGGCTCGCGTGCGGCGGTGGCCGAGAACACCACGTCGGCCTCGTGCAGGTGGCGCTCCAGCTCGCTCAGCGGCAGCGCCACGCCG
>NZ_AQOK01000258.1:0-993 GCF_000364645.1 Xanthomonas sp. SHU 308
TGGGTGAGGGTGCGGTTGGCGATCAGCAGGCGCCGCACGCGGCCCTCG
The DNA here is from genome assembly GCF_000364645.1 of Xanthomonas sp. SHU 308. Classification (NCBI taxonomy): domain Bacteria; kingdom Pseudomonadati; phylum Pseudomonadota; class Gammaproteobacteria; order Lysobacterales; family Lysobacteraceae; genus Xanthomonas; species Xanthomonas sp. SHU 308. The sequence goes on from NZ_AQOK01000258.1 coordinate 49, forward strand.
CTGAGATGCTTGGCGGCCAGCTCGATGGTCTCGCCGGCGCCGACCAGCAGCACGGTGGATTCGCTGAGCCGGGCGAAGGAGCTCTGCGCCAGGCGCACCGCGGTGGAGGCGACCGAGACCGGATTGGCGCCCACGCGGGTGTCGGTGCGCGCGCGCTTGGCCACCGAGAAGGTCTGCTGGAACAGGCGGTCCAGGCGGCTGCCCATCGCCCCATGCTCGCGTGCCAGCGACCAGGCGTCCTTCACCTGGCCGAGGATCTGCGGCTCGCCCAGCACCATCGAGTCCAGCCCGGTGGCGACCCGGAACAGGTGCCGCACCGCGTCCGCGTCCTGGTGCTGGTACAGATAGCCGTGCAGACCGGCGGCATGCGAGTCCAGCCAGTCGGCCAGGTGCTGCGCATCGCCGGCGATGGCGTACAGCTCGGTGCGGTTGCAGGTGGACAGCAGCGCCGCCTCGGCGACGTCGGGCAGCCCACGCAGCGATTGCAGCGCGCGCGGCAATGCGTCGCCGGCGAATGCCACCCGTTCGCGCAGGTCGACCGGCGCGGTCTGGTGGTTCAATCCGAGCACCCACAACGTCATCTGTTCAGTTGCTTGCGATAAGCTGCTGGCCATTCAGGGCCCCATTTTACGGCCCGGCCGCTTCCGATGCCCGCACTGATTCGCATCCGTACCTTTCTGCTGCTGTCCGCAATCGCCGCCGTGGCCGCACCGGCCGCGGCCAAGGCACCGAGTCCCGCCCAGGACGTGATGACCCCGGTGCTGGCCGGCGAGTTCGCGTTGCAGGCCGGGCAACTGGCCGACGCCTCGCGCTGGTACCTGCAGGCCGCCAACGACAGCCCCGGCGATGCCGGCCTGGCCGAGCGCGCCACCCGCATCGCCATGCTCGCCAACGACAGCGCGGCCGCCGCCCAGGCGCTGGCGCTGTGGCGGCAGCGCGCGCCCG
>NZ_AQOK01000259.1:0-4581 GCF_000364645.1 Xanthomonas sp. SHU 308
GCCCCGGGCGCGCCTGCGCCTGCACCTGCCGCGGGCAGCCCTGCCGCACCGGCGCCGGCCACCGCGCCGGCACCCGCCGCCACGCCAGCGAAACAGGGACCGGCGTCATGAGCAAGAAATTCAACATCAAAGAGCTGGATTTCAACAACATCGGCAATTGGCCGCAGCAGGCCAAGATCGTGTTCTGCGTGCTGGTGACCCTGTTCATCCTGACCCTGTCCTGGTTCCTGCTGATCAGCAGCAAGAGCGACGAGTTGCAGGCGCTGGAGCAGAAGGAAACCGAACTGCGCGCCTCCTTCGAGAAGGAGCAGAGCCGTGCGGTCAACCTGCAGCCGCTGAAGCAGCAACTGGTGCAGATGGAGCAGGTGCTGCAGCAGATGCTGCGGCAGCTGCCGAGCAAGACCGAGATGCCCGACCTGATCATCGACATCTCGCAGACCGCGCTGTCCAGCGGCCTGACCAACGAGTTGTTCCAGCCGGGCCCGGAGTCGCCGAAGGAGTTCTACGCGGAGAAGCCGATCGCCCTGCGCATGGTCGGCAGCTACCACCAGTTCGGCGCCTTCGTCAGTGGCGTGGCCTCGCTGCCGCGGGTGGTGATCCTGACCATGCACGACATCAACCTGAAGCCGCGCGACAAGAGCAACGGCATCACCGCGCGCGGCGAGCTGGAGCTGTCCGGTACGGTCAAGACCTATCGCTACCTGGACGACAAGGAAATGGCCGACCAGGAACAGGCCGCGGCGGCCGCGAAGAAGGCCGGCAAGCAAGGCGGTGGCGCATGAGCCGGCAGCATCGGGTGGTCAGGATTCTCGTTGCGGGCGCGCTGGCGCTGGTGCTTGGCGCTTGCGGCCGCACCATCACCAGCACGCCGGGCGATGCGCCGAATCTGGAGAACTGGGTGAAGGAAGTGCGCGCGCGACCGGCGCAGCCGCTGGAGCCGCTGCCGGTGATGCAGCAGTTCGAAACCTTCGAGTATGCGGCGCAGGGCCTGCGCGATCCGTTCAGCGATGCCTGGGCCAGTCCCGACGGCAGCAGCGGCCTGCGCCCGGATCCGAACCGCCGCAAGGAACCGCTGGAACAGTTCCCGCTGGACAGCCTCAACATGGTCGGCACGCTGGGCAGCGGCGCGGGCCAGGTCGCGCTGGTGATGGCGCCGGACAAGGTGACCTACCGCGTGCGTCCGGGCGTGTACATGGGGCAGAGCGATGGCCGCGTGACCGGGGTGCACGAGGATCGCATCGATTTGATTGAACTGGTGCCGGATGGCGCCGGCGGCTGGCTGGAACGTCCCGCCTCCGTCGCGCTGGACGATCAATGATTGATTATGGGGATAGCACGATGACTTTTTCCAAAGCCCTGAGCCTGCGCCCCATCCGGCGTCACGCGACGATGCGGCTATGCGCGTTGGGGTTGGCGGCGATGCTCGGGAATGCGGTCGTCGCCAGTGCGGCGCCGCCCGCCGCGCCTGTTGCCGCGTCTCCCGCACCTGCGGCGGCGCCGGCCAAGCTCACGGTGTCGAAGATCGACTTCAAGCGCGGCGACGGCGGTGCGGGGCGGCTGATCCTGTCCTTCAACGGCACCGGCGCCAGCCCGGACCTGCGCACCCAGGGCAACAGCGTGGTGGTCGATGTCGGCAACGCCACGCTGCCGCCGGAGTTGCAGCGCCCGCTCAACGTCACCGACTTCGCCACGCCGGTGCAGCGCATCGATGCCAAGCCCTATGCGGGCGGCGCCGAGCTGGTGCTGAACACCAATGGCGCGTTCGAATCGCTGGCCTACCAGTCCGGCAACGAGTACGTGGTCGAGATCACCCCGCGCGCAGCCGCGCCGGCGGTGGGCGCGGTCACCGCGACCACGGTCAGCCAGGCCGCCGCGCAGGTGGCGGCCCGCGGCTACAGCGGCAAGCCGGTGACCTTCAACTTCCAGGACGTGCCGGTGCGCACGGTGCTGCAGTTGATCGCCGAGGAGTCCAATCTCAACATCGTTGCCTCCGATACCGTGCAGGGCAGCGTCACCCTGCGCCTGGTCAATGTGCCGTGGGACCAGGCACTGGACATCGTGCTGCGCGCCAAGGGCCTGGACAAGCGCCGCGACGGCAAGGTGATCTGGGTCGCGCCGCAGCAGGAACTGGCCAAGTTCGAGCAGGACAAGGAAGACGCGCGCATCGCGATCGAGAACCGCGAGGACCTGATCACCGACTACGTGCAGATCAACTATCATAGCGCCACGGCGATCTTCAAGGCGCTGACCGAGGCCAAGGGGATCGGCGGCGGTAGCGGTGGTGGCAGTGGCGGCGCGGGTGGCAGCGGCAACAGCCAGAACGACAATGGCTTCCTGTCGCCGCGCGGGCGCCTCGTCGCCGACGAGCGCACCAACACGCTGATGATCAGCGACATCCCGAAGAAGGTCGCGCAGATGCGCGAGCTGATCAACGTGATCGACCGCCCGGTCGACCAGGTGCTGATCGAGGGCCGCATCGTCATCGCCACCGATACCTTCGCACGCGATCTGGGTGCCAAGTTCGGTGTCGGCGCGACGCGCACCTATGGGGACAATGTCGCTACGGTCGGAAGCAACGCGGCTGGCGGCGGCGTCAATACGCGTGGTCTCAACGTCGATCTGAGCGGTCCGACCTTCACCAGCGCGCAGACCCTGCCCAGTCTTGCCTACACCCTGCTCGGCAAGAACTTCAATCTGGACCTGCAGCTGTCGGCATTGCAGGAAGAGGGGCGGGGCGAAGTCATTTCCAATCCGCGCATCGTGACATCCAACCAGCGCGAGGCGGTGATCAAGCAGGGCAAGGAGATCGGCTACGTCACCATCACCGGCGGCACCGCTGGCGCTGCCCCCACGCCGAACGTGCAGTTCAAGGAAGTGTTGCTGGAGCTGAAGGTGACCCCGACCATCACCGACGACAATCGTGTGTTCTTGAACATGAGCGTCAAGAAGGACGAAGTCGAGCGTTTCGTGGTCCTGCAGGGCTACGGCACCATTCCCGAGATCAACCGCCGCGAGATCAACACCGCGGTGCTGGTCGACGATGGGCAGACGGTGGTCATCGGCGGTGTCTACGAGTTCAACGACCGCAGCAGCATCTCCAAGGTGCCGTTCCTGGGCGACGTGCCGTTCCTGGGCAATCTGTTCAAGAAGCGTGGCCGCAACAAGACCAAGGCCGAATTGCTGATCTTCGTGACCCCGAAGGTGATGCACGTGGCCAAGCGCGCGCCAGCCTGAGCTGCCTCAAGCAGGTTGGATTCTTCGACGGGAGAGGCGCAAGCCTCTCCCGTCGGCGTTTGCGCCCATCGATGAGGAAATCCTGAATTCGCAGCACGCGGCGTCCGCCGTGCGCGGAACCATTTTCACCGGCGATCGGTCAGACTGCACAAATGAACACTCCATCCCCGACCCTCGATTCCCCGCCGGCCGCGCCCGAGCAGCAGCGCCTGCATGCCGCGTTCGTCGCCCTGCGCGACGGCCTGTCCCAGACCATCGTCGGCCAGTCGGCGCTGGTGGAGCGCCTGCTGATCGCGCTGCTCGCCGACGGCCATCTGCTGGTCGAAGGCGCGCCCGGCCTGGCCAAGACCACCGCGATCCGCGCCCTGGCCTCGCGCCTGGAAGCGGATTTCGCCCGCGTCCAGTTCACCCCCGACCTGCTCCCGGCCGACCTCACCGGTACCGAGGTGTGGCGCCCGCAGGAGAGCCGCTTCGAGTTCCTGCCCGGGCCGATCTTCCATCCGATCCTGCTCGCCGACGAAATCAACCGTGCGCCGGCCAAGGTGCAATCGGCCCTGCTTGAAGCGATGGGCGAGCGCCAGGTCACCGTCGGCCGGCACACCTATGCGCTGCCGAAGCTGTTCCTGGTGATGGCGACACAGAACCCGATCGAGCAGGAGGGCACCTTCCCGCTACCGGAGGCGCAGCTGGACCGCTTCCTCATGCATGTGCGGATCGGCTACCCGGAAGCGGCCGCGGAGGCGGAGATCCTGCGCCTGGCGCGCGAGCGCGCCCGCGAGACGCTGGAGGCCGGCGAGGCGCCGCCGCCGCGCATGCCGCTGGAAGACGTATTCGCGGCACGCCGTGCGGTGCTGGCGCTGCACATGGCACCGCCGCTGGAGCGCTATCTGATCGAACTGGTGCTGGCCTCGCGCGATGCCAGCGGCTACGACGCCGCGTTGTCGCGGCGCATCGCCTGGGGCGCGAGTCCGCGCGGTTCGATCGCATTGGAGCGGTGCGCCCGCGCCCGCGCCTGGCTGGCCGGACGCGACTTCGTCACGCCCGACGACGTGCGCGCGGTCGCCGCCGATGTGCTGCGCCACCGCGTGCTGCCCAGCTACGAAGCCACCGCCGAAGGCTGGGACGGCGATCGTCTGGTCGCCGCCCTGCTGGACAAGGTGCCGCCGCCGTGACCGGACGTCGCCAGGTACGGCTGTTGCCCGCCGCCCGCCTCCGCGCGGAGTAACGACGATGGCACCGCAGCCGACTGCGCCGGGCATGCCGCACGCTGCCGCGCCGGCCGAGGCGGGGATCCGTCCCAGCCTGGCCGAGCTGGTCGCCCTGCGCGCCGCGGTCGCACGCATGCCA
>NZ_AQOK01000260.1:0-3693 GCF_000364645.1 Xanthomonas sp. SHU 308
TGCCGCCAGCGCCGCAACCGCTGCCGCCGGCCGCCGAGGCCGGGGCCCGTTGGGGCATGCTCTACGTGGTCGAGGGCTCGCGCCTGGGCGGGCGGGTGATCGCCCGGCACCTGCGGCAGACCCTGGCCGGCGCCGCGCCGGCGTTGTCCTATTTCGAACTCGGCCATGCCGACCCGGCCGCCTGGCGACACTTCCAGCAGCGCCTGGAGCGGGCCTTGCCGACCGCGCCGCTGCAGCAGGCCGCGGTCGACGGCGCCCGCGCCATGTTCGCGCACTTCCACACCCACTTCGCCCTGGAGATCGCCGCATGAGCGACATCGTCGTGCCCCTGGACATGGACGCATGCGCACGCGAGCCGATCCATATCCCCGGCTCGGTGCAGCCGCACGGCGTGCTGCTGGTGATCGAGCCGCAGGACGGGCGCGTCGTCCAGGCCAGCGCCAGTGCCGCCGACCTGTTCGGCCAGCCGCTGGACGAACTGCTCGGACAGCGCTACGACGCCCTGCTCGTGCTGGAGGATCCGCGCACGCGTCTGTTGCCCGACGCGGCCGAGCGCAGCGACCTGGCCTATGTCGAAGTGGGATTCAAGGACGCGGCCGCGACGCAGCGCTGGGTCGGCGCCTGGCATCTGTATCCGGAGCAATGGCTGCTGGAACTGGAGCCGCGCGATGCGCCGCTGGCCGACGCCACCCTGCGCGAAGCGCTGCCGGTGCTGCGCCGGCTGGAGGCCGACCACAGCATCGAGGAGGCCTGCCAACGCGCCGCCAAGAGCCTGCGCAGCCTGATCGGCTACGACCGGGTGATGATCTACCGCTTCGACGAGGACTGGAACGGCGACGTGGTCGCCGAGGCGCGCGCGGCGGAACTGGAGCCGTATCTCGGCCTGCACTATCCGGCCAGCGACATTCCGGCGCAGGCCCGCGCGCTGTACCTGCGCAACCGCGTGCGCCAGATCGCCAACGTCGGCTACGTGCCGTCGCCGATCCAGCCCACCCTGCATCCGCGCCTGCGCGCGCCGGTGGACCTGAGCGACGTCAGCCTGCGCAGCGTCTCGCCGGTGCACCTGGAATACCTGGCCAACATGGGCGTCACCGCCACGCTGGTGGCCTCGATCGTGGTCAACGACGCGCTGTGGGGGCTGATCGCCTGCCATCACTACCGCCCGTATTTCTGCAACCACGAGATGCGCGACGTCGCCGATGCATTGAGCCGTGCATTGGCCGGGCGCATCGGCGCGATCACCGCGGTGGCGCGCGCGCGCACCGAGTCGGTGCTGCTGACCGTGCGCGAGAAGCTGATCACCAACTTCAACGACGCCGAGATGCTGACCGCGCCGATGCTCGACGAGATGGCCTCGGACCTGCTCGACGTGGTCGATGCCGACGGCGTGGCGGTGTTCCATGGCGACCACGTCACCCGCCACGGCATGCTGCCGGCCACCGAGGACCTGGCGCGGATCCGCGAGCAGATCGAGTCCACCCATCACGAAGCGCTGCGCCACGACGCGGTCGGCGCCCTGCACTCGGACCAGATCGGCGAGACCTTCCCGGCGCTGGCCGATCTGGCCCCGCTGGCGGCCGGCTTCATCTTCGTGCCGCTGATGCCGCAGGCGCGCAGCGCGCTGCTGTGGACCCGTCGCGAACAGGTGCGCACGGTCAACTGGGCGGGCAATCCGCAGTTGGCCAAGCTGCAGGACATCGCCGGCTCGCGGCTGTCGCCGCGCAAGAGCTTCGACCTGTGGCAGGAGACCGTGCGTGGCCGCGCGCGGCCCTGGTCGCCGATCAGCCTGGAATCGGCACGCAGCCTGCGGGTGCTGATCGAGCTGATGGAGCGCAAGCGCTTCCAGCAGGATTTCGCCTTGCTGGAGGCCTCGCTGTCGCGGCTGCGCGAACCGGTGGCGATCGTCGAGCGCGGCGACGGCCCGCGGCCCAGCCGCCTGGCCTTCGTCAACGAGGCCTTCGCCGCCCTGTACGAGCGCGAGGTCGCAGAATTGATCGGCTGCGACCTGGAGCGCCTGTACGCCAGCGAGGCCGTGCTGGCGGAGACCCAGCGCATCGACACGCTGCTGCGGCAGGGCCGAGCCGCCTACGTCACCCTGCCGCTGCGCGTGGACGGCAGCACGGCCGTGCACCGCCAGTTCGACTTCGAACCGCTGCCCGATCACTCCGGCGTGCCCAGCCACTGGCTGCTGCAGTTGCGCGACCCGCGCTGAGTCCGGTGCGGCGGCGCGGCCTCAGCGGCTGCGCCGCCATAGCGCCAGCGTTGCCGCACCGGCCAGCAGGCCCCACAGCGCCGCGCCGATACCGAACAGCGACAGTCCCGACGCGGTGACCAGGAACGCGATCAGCGCCGGCTCTCGCTCGCGTTCCTCGCGCAGCGCCGAGGCCAGGCTGTTGCCGATGGTGCCGAACAGCGCGATGCCTGCGATCGCCATCACCAATTCCCTGGGAAAGGCCGCGAACAGCGCGGCCACCGTGGCGCCGAACACGCCGATCAGCAGATAGAAGACCCCGGCGAACACCGCGGCCATGTAGCGCCGCTGCGGATCCTCCTGCGCCTCGCGGCCCATGCAGATCGCCGCGGTGATCGCCGCCAGGTTCAGTCCGTAGGCGCCGAACGGCGCCAGCAGCGTATTGACCACGCCGATCCAGCCGATGGTCGGCGAGATCGGCACCGCATAGCCGGAGGCGCGGATCGCCGCGACCCCAGGCAGGTTCTGCGAGGTCATCGTCACCACGAACAGCGGCAGCGCGATCCCGAACAGCGCCTGCCACGACAGCGTCGGCCACACCAGCACCGGCTGCGCCAGGCGCAACCGCGCAGCCTCCAGGTGCAGCGTGCCGCTGCCCGCGGCCACGGCGATGCCGAACAGCAGGGTGGCGATCACCGCATAGCGCGGGAAGGTGCGGCGCCCGAGCAGATAGGTGGCGAACATCGCCAGCGCCATGGCCAGTTGGTGCTGCATCGCCACGAACACGTCCAGGCCGAAGCGCAGCAACACGCCGGCCAGCATCGCCGAGGCCAGCGACAGCGGAATGCGCCGCAGCAGGCGTTCGAACAGGCCGGAAAACCCGGCGAGTGCAGACAGCACCGCCACCACCACGAACGCGCCGATCGCATCGGACAGCGGCAGTCCGCCGCCGCTGCCGATCAGCAAGGCCGCGCCGGGCGTGGACCAGGCGGTGACTACCGGCATCCGGTAGCGCAACGACAGCCCGGTGCAGGTCAGGCCCATGCCCAGCCCCAGCGCCCACATCCAGGACGCGATCTGTGCCTGCGAGGCGCCGACGCTGCGCGCAGCCTCGAACACGATCGCCGCCGAACTGGTGAAGCCGACCAGCACGGTGACGAAGCCGGCGATCAGCGCGGGCAGCGACGCGTCGCGCCAGAGGGCGCGGGCAGCAGGGGTCATGCGGAATCCCATGATGGAGCGCAGGCTGCATTCTCGGGCAAACGCCGGCGATCGGCCGTGCCGCGCCATCACCAATAGAGGAGAGAGCGGGGCAGGACGCAGCGCCGTAAGGGCATGCAAAAAAACGGTTGACCTTTTTTTCGGTGCCATTAAACTGCGCGGCCCGCTACGCAACTGCCGAGTTTCGGCACGACAGAGGCCGGCGGGGCCGGAAACACCTAGCGAACATCGGGTGTTGACAGCGTGAAAAAGTCGGCTAATATGGCCGGCTCGCTTCGAGG
>NZ_AQOK01000261.1:0-1816 GCF_000364645.1 Xanthomonas sp. SHU 308
GCTGTCGTCGGCGCGGGATCGCGCCGACGTGGCGACAGCAGCTTGCGCAGTCCGCTGATCGGCGGCTCGTCGCGTTGATCCGACATGCCAGCCGGCTCCTCCCCAGGTCAATGCGCCGCCCATGCTGGCGCTCAGGAACTGGATATCGGCGCTGGCGGCGCGCGCTTGAGCCGGCGGACGCCGTGTCTGTGAAGAGGACTCCATGGCGGCCGTACCCTCACCCCCGGCCCCTTGCTTCCTTCTCCCGTCGGGACCATGGCCCCCTTTTCGGGGGAAGGTGCCCCGAAGGGGCGGATGAGGGGGCGGTTCGCTAGGGAGGTGTCTGGGGGAAGAGGTTCCCTGGCCGTCGCACCCTCACCCCCAACCCCTCTCCCGGAGGGAGAGGGGAGCAACACCTGGCTCCCGAAAGATCGCGCGTGCCGCGGCGCTGTGCAGAACGCGCACGACGCTGGCACTCTGGCGGCCGCGCCTGGTGCCGGCGCGCACACTTCCACGGAGACTGAGCATGGCCGATCCCCGCGAACCGCTGCTGCATCCCGTTCCGATCCTGTCCCTGCGTCCCACGCAGATGACCGTGGGCATGCGCGAGGTGAAGGAGAAGCGCAAGCGCTGGCGCGCGCACGCGTCCAAGCACAAGCAGGCCGAACTGCTCGGCACGCACATGATCCCGGTGGTGCTGGGACCGGACGGCCGCTACTACGTGGTCGATCACCACCACCTGGCGCGGGCACTGCACGACGAAGGGGTGGAGGACATTCTGGTCACGGTGATCGCCGACCTCAGCATGGTCGACAAGGCCGCGCTGTGGAGCGTGCTGGATCATCGCCGCTGGGCCTATCCCTACGACGCCAAGGGCGAGCGCCGCCCGTTCAAGGACATGCCCACGTCGATCGCCGACCTGAAGGACGATCCCTACCGCAGCCTCGCCGGCGAGGTCCGGCGCGCCGGCGGCTACGCCAAGGACACCACGCCCTTCAGCGAATTCCTGTGGGCCGACCTGTTCCGCCGCCGGCTGCGGCGCCGCGACGTCAAGGAGGATTTCGCCCGCGCCATGGAAACCGCGCTCGCGCTCGCCAAGAGCCGGGACGCGAGCTACTTGCCGGGCTGGTGCGGGCCGCTGTCCGACGACTGATCCGGCGTGGCGTCATGCGCCGGCCTGCCGCCCAGGAGTGCGTGCAGGGCGCGTTCGACGCGGCCGCCGAACAACAGGATGACGAAGGCGATGGCCAGCGACACGGCCACGATCTGCCACTGGCCGGCGCCGCACATGATGCCGACGCAGGCGGTGAGCCAGACACAGGCGGCGCTGGTCAGGCCATGCACCCGCACATGTTTCTGGGTGTGATAGATGACGCCGGCGCCGAGGAAGCCGATGCCGGTGAGGATGCCCTGGATGACGCGGCTGCCGGCATCGGTGAAGCCGCCCTTGCCGAGCGGGTCGGCCAGCAGCACCACCATCGCGGTGGCCAGGCCGACCAGGCCCAGCGTGCGGATGCCGATCGGCTTGCCATGCAGGTCGCGGTTCAACCCGATCGCCGCGCCGGCGAGGGCGGCGATCCCCAGGCGTACGGCGATCTCGGACAGGTCGGTCAAGGCAGGTCTCCCGGTGGATGTGTGGCCGCAGGCGGCCGGCCCATCATAGGCAACCCGGCCGCGGGCGCCGCGTGCATGCCGTCGGCTGGCCTCAGAGCGCGGCGCGGACGTCGTCCAGGCTGGGCGGATTGGCGCCGGCGCGGGTGCAGTTGATCGCTGCGGCGGCCACGCAGAACTGCAGCAGGCGCTCCAGCGCGGCCGGCTCGCTGCCCAGCGCCGCCAG
>NZ_AQOK01000262.1:0-9050 GCF_000364645.1 Xanthomonas sp. SHU 308
CCCGGGCCGCTGCCCGGCAGCCCGCCCGTTGCGGCCGGCGGCGGCAGTGCCGGTGCGGGATCGGTGGCGGCCGAGGCGGCCGGCAGGGTCACCTCGAGCAGGCGCTTCTGCGGCGGATAGCACACGCCTGCATCGGCGCAGCCCTGGTAGCGCACCTCCAGCTGCACGCGGCTGGTGCCGGGATCGGCGACGCCGCTCTGCACCGCGTTCAGTTCGTCGCGGTAGGTCTCCACCTCGCCGAAGTACGGGTCGGTCTTCTTGTGGCCGGCCGGCAACTGCAGGGTCGGGTTCGGCTTGAAGCCGCCGATCACCTTCACCGCGATGCGGTGCCGGTACAGGTAGTAGCCCTTGGCGATGTCCCAGTGCAGCGCGATGCGGCCGCGTTCGGGTGCCTGTGCGCTCAGCGCGAAGGCCTGGTCCACCGGCAGCAGGTCCTTTTCGCTGATCGCCAGGGCGGGGAAGGCGGCCACGGCCAGCAGGCACAGGGCGGCGAGGCGGTGCAGCAGGGTCATCGGCTTACGGTTCCTCACGGGTTTCGGCATGCACCCACTGCAGGTAGGCCGGCAGGCCGCCGGCGACCTCGAGTTCGACCAGTTCGGGGACCTCGTAGGGGTGCAACGCGCACAGCCGCTGCCGCAACGCGGGCAGGCGGTCGGCGGCGGTCTTGATCAGCAGCAGCACCTCCTCGCCCTGTTCCACCTCGCCTTGCCAGCGATAGGTGGACTGCACGCCGGGCAGGCGGCTGACGCAGGCGGCCAGGCGTTCGTCGACCAGCGCCTGGGCGACCCGCGCGGCGCTGGCCGGATCGGGGCAGGTGCTGAGCAGCAAGCGGAGGGCGGGCGCGGACATGCGGCCGACAGTATAGGGATGCCGGCCGCGCTTTGGCGGCGCCGGCCGGTGGCCGGCGGCCGCGCATCCACAATCCCCGGCTTTTTAAGCAGCCGAATGGCCGATCATCCCCGCCCGCTGCAGATGCAGCGGGCGGGGCAATGGCTCAGTTGAGCAACTGGCAGCTGGCCGGCTTGGCCGAGGTGAACAGCGACGAGGTCGCCCACTCCGGGTGGTCGATGAACGGGTTGCGGTTGCCCTGGAAGCTGTAGATCACCTCGTTGCGGGCACGCTCGGCGTCGTCCGGCGGATCCTGCTGGCTCCACGCGATCAGGGTCGACAGCAGGCCCATGTAGGCCGGCGAGGACGAGGTCTTGACGATCTTGCTGCGGTCGTCGGTCAGTTCCAGGTCCGGCTCGGACTGCCCGGTCTTGGCATCCACGCCACCCTCATAGCGGATCGCCATGTACATCACCGCACGCGCCATGTCGCCCTTGCGGTGGTCCCACACCTCGAAGGTGCCGCTGTTGCCGTCAGGGGTGCGCACCCAGTTGGAATTGCCCGGGTAGCGGCCGCTGCCGCCGCCGAAGCCGGCGTTGGCCTCGGTGGCGCGCTCGCCGCAGTTGCTGTCGCACTTGGCGTAGGGCTTGTTGCCGCGGTCGGCGTTCCAGGTGGCGTCGGTCAGATACAGCATGTGGGTGTCGGTGTACGGCGCGTAGGGCAGGCCCTTGTTGCCGGTGGCGGTGCCGAAGCCCAGCGAGTTCGGCCAGCTGTGCTCGCGGTTGTACTTCAGGCCGCTGCCGCTGCCGGCACGGTCGGTGCCCTTGGCATAGCTGCGGTTGCGGTAGGCGTCGAGGACGCGCTGGCTGTTGTTCGGATCCTCGTCGGCGATCTCCAGGATGGCCCAGGTGTCGGTGCCGGAGCTGCTGCTGTACGGATAGACGGTGTGGCCCTTGATCGTCTCGTGCAGCGAGCAGCGCAGCTGGCTGGGGCTGGAGGTGTTGACCCGCGAGTAGTAGCTGCCGGCGCCATTGCCGCCGCCGCCCGAGCCGCTGGCGACGTTGAAGGCGACGCTGCGATCCTGCGCCGGATGCGCGCCGTCGGCATCGCTCACGCGTGCGGCGACGATGCTCAGGGTGCAGCTCTCGCCGGCCTTCAGCGCGGTGTTGGTGGACAGCGCGAACTGGGTGCCGCTGCTGGGGTAGGTCAGCGCCACGCTGCCGGACTGCTGGCAGCTCAGGCCGAACGCACCGCTGGCCAGGCTCACCGCCTCGCTGAAGGTCACCGCCAGGTCGCCGGCGGCGGGGAAGTCGGTGGCGCCCTGGGTCGGGGTGGTGGCGGTCACGGTCGGCGCGGCGTTGCCGCCGCCGCCGCCGGCGAAGGTCTGCCCGTTGTTGCAAGCGCCGAAGGTGCTGGTGGCGCTGTCGCTCCAGCTGAAGTCGGCCGCGGCGCTGCCGTTGCCGCGCAGCTGCAGCGAGGTGCCGGCCGGGGTGCTGTTGCTCTCGCTGACCGGCAGGTTCTGGCTGGTCATGCCCGCGGCGGGGCCGCCGCCGCCGGTGATGGCGCCCTCGTAGCTGAGGAACTGCACCACCTTGCCGTTGCCGTCGACCAGCGCCAGGCCGTCGTTGGGCCCGTTCTGGATGCCGTTGCTGGCGTAGCTGACGGTGGCGATGCGCACCTGCCCGCCGCAGCTGACCAGGTTGCCGGCCGGCACCGCGCTGTTGGCGTAGACGGTGGCCGACCCCGGGTTGCTGCCGTTGTACAGGTAGACGCGGTAGCCGCTCAGGCTCTCCCCGGCGGTGGCGACGATCTCCACGCCTTCGCCGGTGTCGCCGGCGGCGGTGGCATCGTCGTAATGCAATTCATTGATGAATACGGCGGCCTGGGCCGGCCCGGCAAGGGCGAGCAGGCAGGCCAGCGGCAGCGCAACGGCGGATGGCTTCATCGACAACTCCTTTTGGTGACGGATCCCCCCATGGGTCCGCGCTCAGCCTAGCCTGCCTCTGTGACACTGTGACGGGATTCGGTCACTGCTTGCCACCGAATGCACGTTCCTGGCAAAAATTTTTTGCCTCCCGCCCTTGAAAGCCCCGGTCGCGGCACTACATCAGGCGCATCCCGGCGCTACCGGGTTTTTTCGCGAGCGTTGCTGGCAGTCGTCATGGGCGAGTGCTAACATCGCCGGCCTTTCCTAGACCAATCAATCACTTAAGAGGTCTCACTCAATGAGCATCAAGCCGCTTCACGACCGCGTCGTAGTCAAGCCGATCGAAGCCGACGAAATCTCCGCCGGCGGCATCGTGATCCCGGATTCGGCCAAGGAAAAGTCCACCAAGGGTGAAGTCGTGGCCGTCGGCGCCGGCAAGCCGCTGGACAACGGCAGCGTGCGCGCCCCGGCGCTGAAGGTCGGCGACAAGGTCATCTACGGCCAGTACGCCGGTTCCAGCTACAAGGCCGAAGGCGTCGAGTACAAGGTGCTGCGCGAAGACGACGTTCTGGCGATCGTCGGCTAAGAGCGCCGCCGATCGCGGGAATCGGGAATGGTGAATCGGGAATCGGTCAGGCGCCTTCGTCGCCCGCGATTTCCGTCCCGTCCCGACCGCCCGCTCTTGATCTGCCTATTCCCTGTTCTCCATTCCCTATTCCCGAGGTAACTCAACATGGCTGCCAAAGATATCCGTTTCGGTGAAGACGCCCGTTCGCGCATGGTGCGCGGCGTCAATATCCTCGCCAATGCCGTCAAGGCCACCCTGGGCCCGAAGGGCCGCAACGTCGTGCTCGAGAAGAGCTTCGGCGCCCCGACCATCACCAAGGACGGCGTCTCCGTCGCCAAGGAAATCGAACTGGCCGACAAGTTCGAGAACATGGGCGCGCAGATGGTGAAGGAAGTCGCCTCCAAGACCTCCGACAACGCCGGCGACGGCACCACCACCGCCACCGTGCTGGCGCAGGCGCTGATCCGCGAAGGTTCCAAGGCGGTCGCCGCCGGCATGAACCCGATGGACCTCAAGCGCGGCATCGACAAGGCCGTCGTGGCCGCCGTGGCCGAGCTGAAGAAGATCAGCAAGCCCACCGCCGACGACAAGGCCATCGCCCAGGTCGGCACCATCTCGGCCAACTCCGACGAGTCGATCGGCAACATCATCGCCGACGCGATGAAGAAGGTCGGCAAGGAAGGCGTGATCACGGTCGAGGAAGGCTCGGGCCTGGAGAACGAGCTGGACGTGGTCGAGGGCATGCAGTTCGACCGCGGCTACCTGTCGCCGTACTTCATCAACAACCAGCAGAGCCAGCAGGCCGACCTGGACGACCCGTTCGTGCTGCTGCACGACAAGAAGATCTCCAACGTGCGTGACCTGCTGCCGGTGCTGGAAGGCGTGGCCAAGGCCGGCAAGCCGCTGCTGATCGTCGCCGAGGAAGTGGAAGGCGAGGCGCTGGCGACCCTGGTGGTCAACACCATCCGCGGCATCGTCAAGGTCGTGGCGGTCAAGGCCCCGGGCTTCGGCGACCGTCGCAAGGCGATGCTGGAAGACATGGCCGTGCTGACCGGCGGCACCGTGATCTCCGAGGAAGTGGGCCTGGCGCTGGAGAAGGCGACCATCAAGGACCTGGGCCGCGCCAAGAAGGTGCAGGTCTCCAAGGAGAACACCACCATCATCGACGGCGCCGGCGACACCTCGGCGATCGAGTCGCGCATCAAGCAGATCAAGGCGCAGATCGAAGAGACCTCGTCGGACTACGACCGCGAGAAGCTGCAGGAGCGCGTGGCCAAGCTGGCCGGCGGCGTGGCGGTGATCAAGGTCGGTGCCTCCACCGAGATCGAGATGAAGGAAAAGAAGGCGCGCGTCGAAGACGCCCTGCACGCGACCCGTGCGGCGGTGGAAGAAGGCGTGGTCCCGGGCGGCGGCGTGGCGCTGGTGCGCGCGCTGAGCGCGATCGGCGAGCTGAAGGGCGCCAATGAAGATCAGACCCACGGCATCCAGATCGCGCTGCGCGCGATGGAAGCGCCGCTGCGCGAGATCGTCACCAACGCCGGCGAAGAGCCGTCCGTGATCCTCAACAAGGTCAAGGAAGGCAGCGGCAACTTCGGCTACAACGCCGCCAACGGCGAGTTCGGCGACATGGTCGAGTTCGGCATCCTGGATCCGACCAAGGTGACCCGTTCGGCGCTGCAGAACGCCGCCTCGATCGCCGGCCTGATGATCACCACCGAAGCGATGGTGGCCGAGGCCCCGAAGAAGGAAGAGCCGGCCGCGCCGGGCGGCATGGGTGGCGGCATGGGCGGCATGGGCGGCATGGATTTCTGATCCAGCCGGCCTCGGCCGACCTGTTGTTCCACGCAGTCGAAAGGAGCCCCGCAGCGATGCGGGGCTCTTTTTTTTGTGCTGTCGACATGGCGGCATGCCGATGCGTTTGTCTGCGCGTTCGTGCACCCTGGCCAACGCCGCGGCGCATCCACGCATCGCGCCGCGGCAGAACCTGCTTTACCGAGCGTCTGTAGAGCACTTTGGTAAAGACGGCGGAGCCATGTTGCAGGAGCGGCTTCAGCCGCGACGAGGCGCTGCCGGGAATGCCTGTCGCGGCTGAAGCCGGTCCCGCGAGGACAACGGCGTTTCTCGCCGAGCTGCGGTAAGCAGCGAAGCGGGTCATGGAAGCTGCCTGTGCCGGGCTTGTGCGATCTCCCCGACCGAGGCGCGGCACAGGCGTGCCAGGCGGCAGTGACCCAACCGGACGGATGCGAGTGCAGGCTTCGCTCCATGCGCCTCAAACACCACGAGACGCTGCGCGCCGGACCCTCGCCCCAACCCCTCTCCCAACCGGAAAGGGGCACGCGATCGCGATGCGCATGCAGCCCATCGTTGCCCAGCAGCGTCTCCGCCAGAGGTGCGGCTGGCACGGCCTGCGGTGGCGATACGGCGAGAATCGACGCGCTGCGCGGCGAATCGCGCACAACGCGCAATCGTCTACAAGTGCGCTGTAGCCGCGTGTTGACAGCGTTTTCAGCGCCATGCAGGTTAGGACGCACGGGCGTCCAGGGGGATCTGCACGCCCGCATGTTCGTCTTCTTCTGTGCGTCGCGACCGGTGCAGGGTGGCGTGTGCCTGCGGCATGCGCGCACGGTCGTGGGCGCGGCGCAGCGAAGGGGACGCCGGACGTCGTGCGTGCACGGCGTCGCTTCCATCCGCTACCGGGGACATCGCATGCCACTTCGCTCATCCACCACTCTTGCGTTCGGCATCGTGCTGGCGCTGTACGGCGCCCGCGAGGCGCGCGCGCAGCACGCCGACACCGCCGCGCCCAAGGCCGCCGCCACCACCGACCTGGGCCAGGTCGTGGTCACCGGCTCGCGGATCAAACGCTCGGAGGTGGAGGGCGCCGAGCCGGTGCTGACGATCAGCGCGCAGCAGATCCAGCAGGAAGGTTTCCTCACCGTCTACGACGTGCTCAGCACGCTCAATCAGCAGGGCAGCGTCGAGGCCGACACCAAGTACGGCTCGCACACGCCCAACGCCTCGCCGGTGAGCCTGCGCGACCTTGGCCCCGGACGCACCCTGCTGCTGGTCAACGGCCACCGCGTCGCCGACTACCCGCAGCCGTACGCCGGCGAGAGCAACTTCGCCAATTACGCCAACATCCCCTCCGCGGCGGTGGAGCGCATCGAGATCCTCACCGGCGGCGCCTCGGCCATCTACGGTTCGGACGCGGTCGCCGGCGTGATCAACGTGATCCTCAAGCAAGGCTACGAGGGCAACCAGGTGCGCCTGCGCGGCGGCACCGCCACCGCCGGCGGGCGCGACGTGGTCGACCTGTCCTGGGTCGGCGGGCGCAGCGGCGACAAGTGGAACCTGACCTACGCACTGCAGTGGACCCGGCGCGATCCGCTCTCGGTCGGCGAGCGGCCGAAGATGGACGACCAGGACGACGAGTCCTACAGCAACTGGACCGCGCAGGCGCGCAAGTACGGCTTCAATCCGTTCACCGGGTTGAGCCTGGTCGATGCCGGCGACAACACGCGCCTGGCGCCGCCGGCCGGCACCTGCGCACGCTTCGGCGGCCAGTTCGTCGACGCGCAGCGGCTGAGCTACGACTACAACAGCGACACCGTGCGCAACCTCGGCGGTTACTGCGGCATGGCCCACGACTACGCCGACTGGCTGGCCGCCAGCGGCGGCGACAGCGGCTCGGCGTATCTGTACGGCACCTTCGACTTCGACAACGGCGTGCAGGCCTGGAGCACGCTGTCCACGACCAAGAGCGTCGGCTACTGGACCTACGACCCGCCCTACGTCTACCTCGGCCCGTTCCACGACACCGGCAGCGACCGCGACCTGTACGCGATCCGCCAGCTCACCCGCTACGAATCCGGCGGCTGGAAGAACCTGGCCAACACCACCAGGGAACTGTCCTGGGACCTGAGCGCCGGCCTCAAGGGCCGCCTCGCCGATCGCTTCGATTGGGAAGTGGCGGTGGGCCGCGCGCGTTACACCGTCGACGAATACGTGCGCACCGTGGACACGCAGAAGGCCACCGCCTACTTTCTCGGCCCGCAACTGGGCAGCACCGCCGACGGCACGCCGATCTACGATCTCGACGAGTCGCGCTGGTACCAGCCGCTGACCGGCGCGCAATACAACGACCTGGCGGTGAAGGCGCACAACCGCGCCGATTCCTGGGTCAACCAGGCCAGCGCCAACATCACCGGCGAGCTGCTGCAGGGCTGGGCCGGGCCGATCAAGTTCGCCGCGGTCGGCGAAGTGGCCAAGCAGGGCTACCGGCTGTCGCCCGACCCCTGCGCCAACACCTGCTATCCGCTGGACGTGGTCGACTACGGCGGCGGCGAGCGCCTGCGCTACTCCGGCGGCATCGAGTTCGACGTGCCGCTGCTGTCCAAGCTCAATGCCAGCCTGGCCGCGCGCCACGACCGCTACGGCGACTATCGCGCCTACGGCAGCGACCTCGGCGCGGCGATCGGCACCCAGCGCGACACCACCTGGAGCGCCGGCCTGGAGTGGCGGCCACTGAGCACGCTGCTGCTGCGCGGCAGCGTCGCCACCAGTTTCCGCGCCCCGGACATGCACTACGTGCTCGGCGAACCCAGCTCCACCCAGCAGACCGTGATCGACCAGTACCGCTGCATCCAGAAGGGCTACTACCTCACCGGCGGCTGCAGTGCCGAGAACAGCGACGTGTTCTACCTGATGCAGGTCAACCGCCGCGGCACGCCCGACCTGGAATCGGAACACGGCCGCTCGGTCACCGCCGGCTTCGTCTGGGACATCGCCGAGGGCCTGTCGCTGACCGCGGACTACTACCGGATTCGCTTGCAGGACATGATCAAGGACCTCAACCGCGACGAGGTGCTCAGCGCCGAAGCCGGCTGCCGCACCGGCCTGACCACCGCCGGCGGCGTGTGGGTCAATCCCGGCGGTGCCGAGTACTGCGCGCGCATCCTCTCGCGCGTGTCGCGCGATGCCGCCGGCCGCGTCACCGGCATCGAGCAGGGGCCGATCAACATCGCGCAGATGCACGTGTCCGGCGTCGACGCCTCGCTGAAGTACCGCTTCAACACCGCGCGCTGGGGCAACTTCAGTGTCGCCCTGGATTACAACAACCTGATCGGCTACCACGAGCAGACCTATCGCACCGACGACGACAAGAACCTGCGCGACCAGAAGATCCGCAGCAAGCTGCGCGGCAGCGTGCACTGGGAGAACGGCGGTCCGCTGGATCTCACTCTCTATGCCAAGCGCTTCGGCTCCACCCAGGCGGTGAACTGGGGCACCTGCACCCGCTTCGACGACGGCTACCAGCCCAGCCCTTCCGACGCCTGCCGCGTCACCGACAGCGGCAACCGCCACTTCGGCGAGAGCACCACGCGTTACTTCGGTCGCGTCGGCCCGGCGCTGTACTGGAACCTCACCGCCGGCTACCGCATCGCCCCGAAGATGAAGGTCAACCTGTACATCAACAACGTGCTCGATACCGTCGGCTACGACAACAAGGAGCGCTACTACGGCTACCAGTTCTACAACACCACCCTGTACGACGCGATCGGGCGCGAGGTGGCGATGGAATATGTGCTGGATTTCTGAGGGGCTGGGAGTCGGGAGTGGGGATTCGGGATTGGTTTTGGTTAGCGCTGAAGTCGGCGTGGCGCTACGTAACATGCGGCAGGAACGCGCTTTAGCCCCTCTCCCATCGGGAGAGGGGTTGGGGTGAGG